>JBEIDZ010000180.1:0-6146 GCA_040383215.1 Paracoccaceae bacterium
CTGATCGAGGAATAGTTGACGATGGCGCCGCCACCGCCAGCCGCGCGCATCTGCCGGGCGGCGGTCTGGCAGGCAAAGAAATAGGCCTTGAGGTTGACGGCCTGGGAGGCGTCCCATTGCGCCTCGGTCACGGTGTCGGCGGTCATGCGCGTGTCGTCGGCAGCGTTGTTCACAAGCACGCGGATCGGGCCATGGGCGGCGGCGGCCTGGGCCATCGCGGCCCGGAGGGCGGGGGTGTCGGTGATGTCGCAGCGGATGAAGAGCGGCGCGCGGCCGTGGCGGGCGGTCATCGCGGCGACGAAGTCCTGCGCATCGCTGCGGCCGACGAAGGCGACGCGGGCGCCCTGGGCGAGGAAGCCGTCGGTCAGCGCCGCGCCGATGCCGCTGCCGCCGCCGGTGATGAAGACGGATGCCTCGGCAAGATCGGGGAAGGTGGCGGTCATGGCATCCCTGGCGTGGTCGGGGGGCTGGATGGAGTGAAGGCCCTTGTCCGGGCCCGTGTCAACCGCGCTTGCCGTACCAGAGGCCGACGACATGTTCGGCCTGGGCGAAGAAGAGCCAGCGCGAGCAGAGGATGCCGGCGAGGTGAACGAGGGCCGCAAGCGCCGAGGTGGCGGGGTGCTGGGGCAGGAGGAGCGCGAGGGGGAGCACGAAGCCGAGCGCGAGTGCGAGGAGGCGCAGCTGGCGGGCGCGGCGGCGGCCGACGATGTGGACCATCTCGGTCAGGAGGTAGTTCGGGCCGGTATGGGGGGGCGCGAAGCTGCGGATGCGGTCGGCGGGGCCGGCGATCCCGGTGGCGGTGGCAAGCGTCGTGCCCGCGCGGGCAAAGCGGCGGTCGCCGTCGTGCCAGATCCAGATCTGGAGCGCGAGGGCGAGAAGGAGGAGGGGGGCGGCGATGGCCCCCTGCCCGGCAAGCAGCGCGCCACCGGCGAGCGAGAGCGACAGGAAATGCGCGGGCGTCGTCGGGTCGTGCCAGCGCGGGACGGAGCGGAGCTGGGTATAGATCATCGCGGTGGTGAAGACGGTCACGAGCGCGAGGAGGCTGACGAGCGGGCCGATGGGGAGCGTCCGGGCGAAGATCGCCGAGAGCGCGAGGGGTGCGGCGAGAAGGAGGGTGGCGACGGAGGCCCAGGCCTCGCGCGAGAGCCAGCTGGAGCGCCATTGGGTGAAGGCGAGGAGCGCGCGTTCGGGATGGCCGAGATGCAAGGTCGAGGCGAGAAGGCCGCCCGTGGCCAGCGCATAGGCGAGGCCATACCAGAGGAAGGCCGCGAGGCCCGCGGGCGCGGGCAGGCCGAGCCCGAGGAAGACGAAAAGGCCGAAGCCCGCCCCCGACAGGGTCGTGAAAAGGATGACCGAGGGCGCGGGATGCATCGCGGGATCAGGCCCCGGGCAGGTGCGAAAGGCTGCGGTCGAGCCAGGCGAGAAAGCCGCGCGGTTCTTCGGCCACCACAGGCAGGGGGGCGAGAACGGGGGCGTCGTCGCGCGGCCGGGGGGGGAGGTACTTGTTGACGGGCCGCGTGCCCTGTTCGGGCATCAGGTCATGGCCGCCCCGGTCGGCGACAAGCTGCGAGACGGCCGAGTCCGGGTCGCCGAGGTCGCCGAAATGGCGCGCCCCGGCGGGGCAGGTGCGCACGCAGGCGGGGATGCGGTCTTCTTCGGTCAGGGTCGTGTTGTAGATGCGGTCGACGCAGAGGGTGCATTTCTTCATCACATGCGCGACCGGGTCCATCTCGCGCGCGCCATAGGGGCAGGCCCAGGCGCAGAGGCCGCAGCCGATGCAGGCGGATTCGTTGACGAGCACGATGCCGTCCTCGGCGCGCTTGTAGCTTGCGCCGGTCGGGCAGACTGGCACGCAGGGCGGGTCCTCGCAATGCAGGCAGGACCGGGGGAAGTGGACGATGCGGGCCAGGCCTTCGGCGGGCTCGACCTCGTAGGTATGGACGCGGTTGAGGAAGGTGCCCTGTGCCTCGGCGCCATAGGGGGTGAGGTCGGCCAGCGGGCTGGCCTGATGCTGCGTGTTCCAGCTTTTGCAGGAGGTGACGCAGGCCTGGCAGCCGACACAGGTATCGAGGTCTATGACAAGGCCGAGCTTGACGGCTGAGGGGGGCGGAAGGCTGGTCATGGGGTCCGGGGCGGCTGGATCATGGGGCGGGTCGGGGGAGGATGGCAGGCGGGACCTGTGCCGCCCTGCTGCGCGGGGCCGGTCATCGGCCGACCTTCCAGGCCAGCCGCCCGGGCGCGGGCGGGACGGGAGAGGCGAGCGGCGGATGAGCGGGCAGGCTCGCGGCTGGGGCGGCGCATCTTTCGACCCGGACGCGCAGGTCGAACCAGGCGGCCTGGCCGGTGACGGGGTCGGAATTCGACAGCACGGTGCCGTCGGCCCGGGGGGGCAGGCGGTCGGGAATGAGGTGGTTGAGCAGGAAGCCCGTCGTCGCCTCATGCGCCTCGGGCGAGAGCGCCCAGGCGCCGCGGCGCTTGCCGATGGCGTTCCAGGTCCAGACCGTGCGGTCGTTCTGTGCGGCCATGCGGGCGACCGGCACGGTGATCTCGCCATGGGGCGAGGTGACGCGGGCCCAGTCGCCTTCGGCAAAGCCCTGCGCCTCCCAGAGCGCGGCGGGCAGGTAGAGGAGGTTGGTGCCGTGGATCTGGCGCAGCCAGGCGTTCTGGCTGCCCCAGGAATGGTACATGGCCATCGGTCGCTGGGTCAGCGCGTGGAGGGGGAAGGCTTCGGGGTCGGTCAGGGCATCGGTGAGAGGGGCGTACCAGACCGGCAGCGGGTCGAAGGCGCCCAGGATGCGGGCGCGCAGGTGGTCGGGCGGCTGGCGGGGGCCTTCGCCTTCGGCGGCGAGCTGGAAGCGGCGCAGCGGTTCGCACCAGAGTTGCAGGATATAGGGCTGGGGGCTGTCGTAGAAGCCCATCTTCACCGCCCAGTCCTGATAGGCGCGGTTGAAGGGTTTGTAATAGGCGGCCCCGGGCGGGACATGGGCGGACCAGAAGCCGCCATTGGCGATGTAGCGGTCGATCTGGTCGGGGTTCGGCGCGCCGCGACCCTCGGTCGTGCTGCCATCTTCGGCCTGGCGCCAGCCGGCGAGCGGGCCGATCCCGGGGCGGCGGATGTGGTTGACCATGTAGTCGGCATAGTCGCGGAATTTCGCGCCTCCGTCGGGAGTGACGAAGCCCGGCAGGCCGAGCCGGGCGCCGAGGTCCACGAGCACGGACTGGAAGGGCCGCACGTCGCGGTCGGGCGCGATCACCGGCCAGCGGATCGCATCGGCCGCGGCATCGGGTTCGCAGATCGGCCGGTCGAGGAGCGAGATGCAATCGTGCCGTTCGAGATAGGTCGTATCCGGCAGGATCAGGTCGGCATAGGCCACCATCTCGGAGGCATAGGCATCGGCGTAGATGATGCGGGGAATGACCTAGTCGCCGTTCGCGTCGGTGTCGGTCAGCATCTGCATGGTGCCCGACGTGTTCATCGCCGAGTTCCAGGCCATGTTGGCCATGTAGAGCAGGAGCGTGTCGATCCGGTAGGGATCGCCCGCATGGGCATTGGCGATGACCATGTGCATGAGGCCGTGGGCGGCGAGCGGGGCCTCCCAGCTATAGGCCTTGTCGATGCGGGCGGGGGTGCCATCGTCGCGCAGGCAGAGGTCCTCGGGGCCCTGGGGGTAGCCCAGATGCGGGCCGCCGAGCGGCTGGCCGGGGGTGACCTTGGCATTGGGCCGGGGATGGGCGGTCGCGGGTTTGGGGTAGGGCGGCTTGAAGCGCATGGCGCCGGGGGTTTCGACCGCGCCGATCAGCGCCTGAAGAAGATGCAGCGCGCGGGCGGTCTGGAAGCCGTTGGAATGGGCCGAGATGCCACGCATGGCATGGATCGCGACCGGCCGGCCGGGCATGGTGGCGTGGCGGTGGCCGCGGAAATCGGTCCAGGCTTCGGCGATCTCGGGCGGGTCGTCGAAGGCGGCGGCGGCGATTTCGGCGGCGAGCGCGCGGATGCGGGTGGCGGGCAGGCCGGTGACCTCGGCCACGGCCTCGGGCGCGTAGGTGGGCGAGAGATAGCGGGTGGCGATGTGGTGCAGGACGGGGCGGTGGGTCACGCCGGCATGGCGCCAGGTGGCGGAAAGGTCGGGTTCGACCCCTTCGCCGTCCCAGGGGGCAAGGCGGCCGGTGCGGCGGTCGACCACCTGCGGCTTGCCCTGGTCGTCGCGCAGCAGAAGGCCGTTCTGCGGCGAGGCGGGGTCTTCGTTGACAAGGCAGGGCGCGTTGGTGAAGCGCGCGAGGTAGGCGGTGTCGATCCGGCCTGCCTGCATGAGGCAGTGGATGAGCGACAGGATCAGCAGCCCGTCGGTGCCCGGGGTGATGCCGAGCCAGTCGTCGGCCACGGCGTTGTAGCCGGTGCGCACGGGATTGATGCTGACGACCCGCGCGCCGCGCGCCTTGAGCCGGCCGATGCCCATCTTGATGGGGTTGCTGTCATGATCCTCGGCCACGCCGAAGAGCAGGAAGAGCCGGGCATGGGCCCTGTCGGGGGAGCCGAATTCCCAGAAGGCGCCGCCGAGGGTGTAGATGCCGGCGGCCGCCATGTTGACCGAGCAGAAGCCGCCATGGGCGGCATAGTTCGGCGTGCCGAAGCCCTGGGCCCAGAAGCCGGTGAAGGATTGCGACTGGTCGCGCCCGGTGAAGAAGGCGAGCTTTTCGGGCGCGCTTTCGCGCAAGGGTCTGAGCCAGGAGACGGCGAGGTCGAGCGCCTCGTCCCAGGTGATTTCCTCGTATTGGCCGGACCCGCGGGGGCCGGTGCGGCGCAGGGGCGCGCGCAGGCGGGCGGGGGAGTTGACCTGCATGATGCCGGCCGCGCCCTTGGCGCAGAGCACGCCCTTGTTGACGGGGTGGTCGCGGTTGCCTTCGATATAGGCGACGCGGGGGGTGCCGGTGGCATCGTCTTTGAGGTGGACGTCGATCCCGCAGCGGCAGGCGCACATGTAGCAGGTGGTGCTGGCGACCCGGTCCGAGACGGGGGCGGAGAGGTCGATGGCGGGCGCGGGATGGGTCATGGGCGGGCGCTCCCTTCGCCCCTGGGGCAGAGCCTAGCGCGGGGCGCGGGCCGGGGGCCAGTGCGAAAGCGCGGGGCCGGGCGCGGGGGTGGCGGGGTCGTCATGCGAGCGACCGCATGAGGCCGAGCACGGCGAGCGTTGCGAGCAGGAGGATCGCGAAGCGGCGGAAGCTGTCGGGCGGGGCGCTGAGGAAGCGGCGGGAGCCGAGATGGACGCCTGCGACCATGAGCGGCAGACCAAGCGCCGTGGCCAGAAGGGTGTCGCGGGTGACGAAGCCCTGCGACCACATGAGCGGGATGGTCCAGAGGTCGAGCAGCGTGAAATAGGCGATGAGCGTGGCGCGGAAGGCGGCGGGCGCGATCGGCTGGGCGGCGAAGAAGGCGGCGACGGGCAGGCCGCCGACGGCGGCGCCGTGGCGATGCCCGAGACGACACCGGTCGCGACATGGGCCGCGTCGCCCGCGGGGCGGGCAAGCCGCCAGCCGGCAAGCAGGACCGCGCACATCGCCAGGATGTAGACCGAGATTGCCGCGCGGGCGATGTCGGGATCGGTCCGGGTGAGCGCCCAGACACCGAGCGGCACGCCCGCAAGGCAGCCGGCAAAGAGCGCGGCGACGCGGCGCCAGTCGATGTCGCGGCGGATGCCGCGGGCCTGCTGGGCGGTGAGCAGGATGTCGGCGAGCAGCACCACGGGACCGAAGTGCAGCGGGTTGGTGACAAGCCCCGCGGCGGCGACGATGAGGGCGGCGAAACCGAAGCCCGAATAGCCGCGCACGAAGGCTGCGCCGAGGATGGCGGCCGCCATCCAGAGCGCGGCGAGGGGGGAGAGGTCGAAGGGGATCATGTGGCCCGTGCCGCCCTGGCCGCGGCAGGGGGGCGTTGCCCCTGCCATGGCCCGAGGGCAAGGTTACCCCCCGGAACATGTCGCCGGCAAGGACGGGGGGGCGTCGGGGTGATCAGACCGGGGGCGCGCGGGCGGCCGGGATCGCGGGTGGCGAGTGCTGTCGATGGATCCGCAACAGCGATTACTGCTGGAACTAGCCTGGGAAGCTCTGGAAAATGCGGGAATATCACCCTTAAATCGGCGAGGAAGTCA
>JBEIDZ010000181.1:0-6091 GCA_040383215.1 Paracoccaceae bacterium
GGGCGCAGGCCGCGGTCGGGGCATCCTTCCTCTGTCCCGACGGAAATGTTTCCCACCGCGGACGGGCACATCTTTGTCATGTGCGTGCTGCCCAAGTTCTGGGAGACGTTCTGTGCGCGGATCGGGCGGGACGATCTGCCGCGCGATGCCCGCTTTGCCACGCCGAAGGACCGGTTTGCCAACCGCGAAGCGCTGGTCGCGATCCTCGACCCCGTGCTGGCGGCGCAGACGACGGCGCAGTGGATGGCCGCGCTGGCCGGGCAGGTGCCGGTTGCGCCGGTCCTGACGCTCGCGCAGGCGCTGGACAACCCCTATCTTTTGGCCACGGGCGGCGTGCAGGAGGCGGCGCATCCGGCGGGGGCGTTGCGCGTGCTCTCCTCGCCCATCCGGGTTGACGGGGCGCGGGCGGCGGCGCGGGCGGCGCCGGCGCTGGGCGCCGATACCGATGCGGTGCTGACGGGCGCGGGATTTGCGCCCGACGAGGTCGCGGCGCTCAGGGCGCGGGGGGTGATCGGGTGAAGCTTGACGGTGTGCGGGTGGTCGATCTGTCGCTGTTCCTGCCGGGGCCGTGGCTGACACAGGTGATGGCCGATCACGGCGCCGAGGTGATCAAGGTCGAGCCGCCGGGCGGAGAGCCGGTGCGGCAGGTGGGCTACCGGCAGGGCGCGGCGACGACCTGGTTCCGCAACACCCATCGCGGCAAGAAGAGCATCGTGCTCGACCTCAAGGACGCGGGCGACCATGCGCTGCTCATGGAGCTGACCGACCGGGCGGATGTGGTGGTCGAGGCGTTCCGGCCCGGCGTGGCGGACCGGCTGGGGATCGGGCCGGCCGTTCTGCGCGCGCGCAATCCACGGCTGGTCTATGCCCAGATCGCGGCCTTTGGCCAGACCGGGCCGGAACGGGGGCGCCCGGCGCATGACCTCGGGATCGAGGCGATGGCGGGTGTGGTGAGCCTGAACCTGGCCGCGGATGGCGCGCCGGCGATGCCGCATCTGCCGGTGGCCGATGTCACCGGGTCGATGGCGGCGCTGGCGGCGATCCTGATGGCGCTGTACCGCCGCGAAAGGACCGGGCGGGGGGATGCGATCGACATCTCGATGCAGGATGCGACGATGGCCTGGCTGCCGAACGTGGTCGGCCCGGTCTTTGCCGAAGGCCGCGCGCCGCGCGTGAAGGAGGAGCGCAGCTTTGGCGGCTATGCCTTCTACAACATCTATGCCACGGCCGACGGGCGGCATGTCGTGCTGGCGGGGGTCGAACACAAGTTCGTCCACAACCTGCTGACCGCGCTGGACTTGGCCGAACACATCGCGGCGGCCTGCGGCCCGCCGGGGCCGGGGCAGGACGGGGTCAAGGCGGCACTGCGGGCCGCGTTCCTGACGCGGACGCGCGAGGAATGGGTGGCATGGTTCGCGGGGCGCGACGTCTGCTTTGCCCCCGTGCTCGACCTGCGCGAGGCCTGGGCGCAGGATCAGGTGGCGGCACGCGGGATGCTCTTGCGCGACGGGGAGGGGAACCTCTTCATCGGTGATCCCCTGAAATTCGCCGAAGAGCCGGGGCGGCCAGACCTGCGCCTGCCCGCACAGGACGAGCATGGGGCCGAGATCAGGGCCTGGCTTGGCCGGTGACGCTTCTTCCGGGCGGGCGGGCAGGCGGGCGGGCCCTGCCGCCCCGGCGCGCGACCGGCACCGGGGTCTGGACGCGGGCGGCCGGCCGCGTCACCGGCTCAGGCCGCGCGCCTTGCGCATCAGCTCCACCGCCTCGGCGCGGTAGCCGAAGGGATCGTCCCCGCGCGCGCCGCGTGCCAGGGCGATGGCCTCGTCCCAGCCCCAGTCGCCTGTCCGGTCGGCACCGCGCAGAAGCTGGCCCATGCCGGCGATGGCGGCTGCAAAGCGGGCATCGCTGCCGGGCTCGCTCCGCACCGCCGGAATCGGCTGTTCCAGCAGCATGCTTCTGCGTTCCCCGGGCTCCTTCCAGCGCAGCCGCAGAAAGCCGAGCTCTGCCCCCGCCGGCGCCGCAGCCGCCTCGGCGGGACCATAGCGCAGCGGATCGGTCAGCCGCGCCGGGCTGCCCACGGGGGTCACCTCATAGATCGCCGTCACCGTATGCCCCGCACCAAGCTCGCCCGCATCGACGCGGTCGTCGCTGAAATCCTCGCGCGCCAGCGCGCGGGTCTCGTATCCGATCAGCCGGTATTCGGCGACACCGGCCGGGTTGAATTCGACCTGCACCTTGACGTCGTCCGCAATCGGGAACAGCGCGCCGGTCAGCTGGTCGACAAGCACCTTCTGCGCCTCGTTCAGCGTGTCGATATATGCGGCGATCCCGTTGCCGTTCTGCGCCAGCGCCTGCATCGTCGCATCGTCCAGGTTGCCGCGCCCGAAGCCCAGGACCGACAGATAGACGCCCGAGTCGCGCTTGGCGGCGATATAGTCGGTCAGCGCCGCGGGGTCGTCGATGCCGACGTTGAAATCGCCGTCGGTGGCCAGCAGGATGCGCGTGACCTTGCCTTCGGCGGCCATCGTGCCGGCGATGGCATAGGCCATCTCGAGCCCGCGCTCGCCATAGGTCGATCCGCCAGAGCAGAGGCTGCCCACGGCCCGGAGGATCGTGCCGCGGTCCGAGGCCGGGGTCGGGCCAAGCACAAGCCCCGCACTGCCGGCATAGGCGACAATGGCGACCCGGTCAGCAGGGCGCAGGTTGTCAAGCAGCAGGCGGAACGACTGCTTCAGGAGCGGCAGCTTGTCAGGGTCGTCCATCGACCCCGACGTGTCGACCAGGAAGACAAGGTTGAGCGGGGGCCGGTCGCGGACCGCCGGCATCCGGCCCTGGATCGCGACATGCACGAGGTCGGTACCGGCATTCCAGGGCGTATCGAACACGGTCACGGTCGGGCGGAAGGGCGCCCCGCCCGCCGCGGGCGCGGGATGGGCATAGGGGAAGTAGTTCACCATCTCCTCGATCCGGACCGCATCCGGCGGCGGCAACTGCCCGGCATTCAGCGACTGGCGGATCACAGCCCAGGACGCGGTGTCGACGTCGATGGAAAAGGTCGAAACCGGCGTCTCGGCCGCGACCCTGACCGGGTTGTCGTCGGCATTGGCATAGGCTTCGGTATTGGGGCGCGCCGCGATCACGACGGGCGCCTCGATGACAGCGGGGGCAAACCCACCCGCTTCGCCGCCCTCGTCCACGACGGGTTCGACGACGACCACGGGTGCTTCGACGACCACCGCCGAATAGCCGCCGACCTGATCACCCTCTTCGTCGCAGTTCCGGGGCGGCACGACGGGCACCTCCAGCGCCGTCAGTTCGGTCGCCACGGTCGTCGCCGCCGGCCCCGTCGGCTCAGGAGTGCAGGCGGCAAGCGCAAGAAGCGACGTCGCGGCAAGGCGCGTCACCGGACGGAAAAAGGTCATGACGGGTCGTCCTCCGATGCTGGAATGCGGGCGCAGGCGGGTCTTGCGCCGATCAGACAACCGAAGGGCGATGATATCAAATATCAGACCCGCGTTCCGCCGCCCGCGCCCTGCTCCGAACCGGGCGACCGCCGCGACGAAAGAGGCCCGGACGGTCCACCCGCCTGCATCGGACAAGAGAGACCGCGGGGTACGCATCTCGCGACCTCCGGCCGGCACTCCCCCGGGGTCTGCGATGATCGCGAAAGGCCCTCCGGGCGATACGTCCGGACCTGCCGCCTTCCCCCATCCCGCTCCCCCGGCCCGCTCCCAAGGCCCGCCCGGGCGGCGGCGGCAAAGCTCTGTCCCGCCCTTCGAGATCCGGTCAGGGGTCTGGACGCGGCCGGCCGGTCCGCTAAGGTTCGCGCCGACAGCAGCGAAAGCGACGCGATGGCCAAGCCTGCCCTGACCCTCTACCTCGCCGCGCCGCGCGGGTTCTGCGCCGGCGTGGACCGCGCGATCAGGATCGTCGAGATGGCGATCGAGAAATGGGGCGCACCCGTCTATGTCCGCCACGAGATCGTGCATAACCGCTATGTCGTGGACGGGCTCAGGGCGAAGGGTGCGGTCTTTGTCGAGGATCTGGCCGACTGCCCGCCCGACCGGCCCGTGGTCTTTTCCGCCCATGGCGTGCCCAAGGCCGTCCCGGCCGAGGCTGCGGCGCGGCAGATGATCCATGTGGACGCGACCTGCCCGCTGGTGACCAAGGTGCATCACGAGGTTGCGCGCCACCACGAGGCCGGGCTGCAGATGATCAGGATCGGCCATGCCGGCCACCCCGAGACGGTGGGCACGATGGGCCAGTTGCCGCCGGGAGAGGTGCTGCTGGTCGAGACGGTCGGGGATGTGGCGCGCATCGCGGTGCGCGATCCCGCAAGGCTCGCCTTCGTCACGCAGACCACGCTGTCGGTCGACGACACCGCCGAAATCGTCGCCGCGTTGCAGGTGCGGTTCCCGGCCATCGTCGGGCCGCACAAGGAGGACATCTGCTATGCCACGACCAACCGCCAGGAGGCGGTCAAGGCGATGGCGCCGCGCTGCGATGCGCTGATCGTGGTCGGCGCGCCGAATTCGTCGAATTCGCGGCGGCTGGTCGAGGTCGGCACACGGGCCGGCTGCGGCTATGCCCAGCTCGTCCAGCGCGCGGCCGAGATCGACTGGCGCGCGCTGGACGGCATCCGGTCGGTCGGGGTGACGGCGGGGGCCTCTGCGCCCGAGGTGCTGATCGACGAGGTCGTCGATGCCTTCCGCGACCGCTATGACGTGACGGTCGAACGGGTCGTCACGGTCGAGGAGAACGTCGAGTTCAAGGTGCCGCGCATCCTGCGCGAACCGGCATGAGCGGGGACGTGGCGCGGGTGCCCCGCATGGCGGCGGCGCTGGCGGGGGCGGGGCTCATCCCCTTTCTCTGGGGGGCGGCGACGACGCTGTCGCCGGACCTGGCCGCGGCGGGGCGGGGCTGGCTGCCGGCTGGCCTGACCGGGCCCGAGGTGCTCCTGCGCTGCGGGATCGTGATCCTGTGCTTCATGTCGGGCGTCTTCTGGGGCTTTGCCGCACGGGCCGAGGGGCGCGGGGCGGGCCTGCTCTACCTCATGTCGGTGGTTCCGGCGCTCTACATCTTCGTCAACATCGGCACCACGCCGCAGGCGACGGCGCTGGCGCTGCTTGTGGGCTTTGCCGGCATTCTTGCCATCGACTGGCAGGCCTGGCGCGCGGGCCTCGCGCCAGCATGGTGGATGCGGCTCAGGCTGCCGGTCACGGGCGTCGTGCTGGTCGCGCTGCTGCCGGTAGTCTTCATCTGATGCCCGCGCTTTTTGCCTATACCGACGGGGCCTGTTCGGGCAATCCGGGGCCCGGCGGCTGGGGCGCGATCCTCGTCGCCCGCGACGGCGACACCGTGCTGCGCGAACGCGAACTCAGCGGGGGCGAGGCGCTGACCACCAACAACCGCATGGAACTGATGGCCGCCATCGCCGCGCTCGAGGCGCTCGACCGCCCTTCGGCCATCACCGTGGTCACCGACAGCGCCTATGTGAAGGACGGGATCACCACCTGGATCCACGGCTGGAAGCGCAAGGGCTGGCAGCGCAAGGGCGGGCTGAAGAACGTCGAGCTCTGGCAGCGGCTCGATGCCGCAACCGCCCGCCACGCCATCACCTGGGAATGGGTGCGCGGCCATGCCGGCCACCCCGAGAACGAACGCGCCGATGCGCTTGCCCGCGCCGCGATGGCGCCGTTCAAGGCCCCCACCCATAACCCTGACGCGCCACAGCCCCCACCCGGTCCGTAATGCCGCCACCCCGGGCCTGACCGCGGGAAAGATCGCCTTCGACTGGAAACTCCCCGTCTACCACCCCCGCCCCCCCCGCAACCGTGGGTGAGGGGGGTTAGTTGGACGCAGTCGGACTGGCCGTATGAATCCAATCGGCTACCCACGAAACTCACAAAACAGTCTAGAATTATCATCCTGAAACATCAGATGGATCCTCGCTCCGAAGGTGCTCAAGTCCACGGGGTAGAATCCGCCTTAATCTTAGTTGTTCAAAGCCCGTCAGCGCCTTACATCTTTGTTCCATCTCTGAGAGAACTCCTAATCCAAAGCGACATTCTTCCTTCAATTTATCAGCGAC
>JBEIDZ010000182.1:0-6077 GCA_040383215.1 Paracoccaceae bacterium
GCGGTGCAGATCGCCGGCTTCTCCCGGGCCGAGGCCGATCGTTTCTTCGGCAAGCCCGACCCCGCGCTCGCCGCGACCCTCGCCATCACCCTTCGCCCACCTCTCGAAGTGCGCGCGGCCTTCCTCACCCGCCACGCCGCCCTCGTTGCCGCGCTCTGACGGGCGGGCCGCCCGTGCTGCCATTTTCCGTCCCGATCCATCCTCAGGGCGGGGCAGACAGCGGCCCCCTTGCCCAAGAATCTCCGCCCTGCGCAGACCCGCCTATTTCGGGCTGCGCTTGGCCAGGATGCGCTGCAACGTGCGGCGGTGCATGTTCAGCCGCCGCGCCGTCTCGCTCACGTTGCGGTCGCACAACTCATAGACCCGCTGGATATGCTCCCAGCGGACCCGGTCCGCGCTCATCGGGTTCTCCGGAGGCGGCGGCAGTTCCGACTTGCGCGCCAGCAGCGCATGCGTCACGTCCGTCGCGTCCGCAGGCTTGGACAGATAGTCGATCGCCCCGATCTTGACCGCCGCCACCGCGGTCGCAATCGCGCCATACCCTGTCAGCACCACGATCCGGCTGTCCGGACGGCGCTCCCTCAGCGTCTCCACCACGTCAAGCCCGTTGCCGTCCTCAAGTCGCAGATCGACAACCGCATAGGCCGGCGGCCGCGCATTGGCGATCGCCTTGCCATGCGCCACGCTGTCAGTCATCTCGACTGCAAAGCCGCGCTTCTCCATCGCCTTGCCCAGCCGCTTAAGGAATGCCTCGTCATCATCGACCAGAAGCAGCGACTTGTCCTCGCCCAGATCGTAGCCTTCGCTGTCCATCGCCTGCCCTTCTGCTCGGTTTCAACTGGGGAACTAGGTTCCGGCAGAGAAGAGGTCAAATCCGCCCGGCCCGGATCACGCAGCCGCCCGCACGAAACAGGCCACCCGTGCCGCCAGCTCCTCGGGCGTTTCCTCGCGGCGCACAAAGTCGACCACTCCAAAACCGGGCAGCACGATGTAGCTGAAGACCGTATGACCGACCAGGTAATAGGGATCATCCGCCTGCGCCTCCTGCTTGCGAAAATACACCCGATAAGCCGCTGCCGCCGCAGCCACCTGCTCCGGGCTTCCGGTCAGCCCGATCATCCTGTCGTGGAAATTCCGCGCAAAGGCCCCGACGACCTCGGGCGTGTCCCGCTCGGGATCGACCGAGACAAAGACAGGCGTCGCCTGGATGCCGTAGTCCTCTTCAAGGATATCCACCGCCTGCGCATTGCGCATGTTGTCCATCGGGCAGACATCGGGGCAGAAGGTATAGCCGAAATAAAGGATCGACGGCGCCGTGATCACCTCGGCCTCCGTCACCGTGGCCCCCGCCCCATCCACCAGCGTGAAGGGCCCGCCGATATCTCCTCCCGCCACCGCACCCTCTCGGCAGGCCGCGAAATCGTCACCCGGCCGCAGCATCACCGCGACAAACGCCGCCCCCAGACCGGTGACCGCAATCGCTCCGGCCGCCAGGGCAAAGGTCGCTGTCTTCACGTCGCATTCTCCCCGGTGCTACTGCCGCGGCGCGGCTCTGCATTGATCCGCAAGATTGCGCGCCATATCAACCTGCATTGCTGTCGCACGAGCCAGGGGGCGCACTGATACCCGTGACCGAACCCGACATCTTCCACGACCATAACCGCAGCGACTGGGTCCGGCTGCGCACGCTCGTCATCCTGCGGTGGTTCGCCATCGCCGGCCAGATTGTCGCCGTCATGGTCGCGCTCTGGGTCTACCGGCTCCAGATCGAGACCGGCCTCGTCGCCCTCACCATCGGCGCCTCGATCATCGCCAACCTGGTCTCCAGCTTCGTCTATCCCCAAAGCCGGCGCCTCTCGGAACGCGAGGCAAGCCTGATGCTCATCTTCGACATCCTCCAGCTCGGCCTCCTGCTCTACCTCACCGGCGGCCTCAACAACCCCTATGCGCTCCTCATGCTAGCCCCCGTCACCATCGCTGCAACGGTGCTCCACCTGCGCAGCTCGGTCATGCTCGCCCTTCTCTCGATGGCGGTCCTCAGCCTGCTCGGTCCCTGGCATCTGCCGATCCTCAATGCCGACGGGACCGTGCTCGAACTCCCCGGCATCTTCCGCTTCGGCTTCTGGACCGCGCTCATCATCGGCGTAGTCTTCATCGCCGTCTATGCCCGCCAGGTCACAACCGAAATGCACGCGATGGCCGAAGCGCTGCTTGCGACACGGCTTGCGCTCGCCCGGGAACAAAAACTCACCGATCTCGGTGGTGTCGTGGCCGCCGCAGCCCACGAACTCGGGACGCCGCTGGCCACCATCAAGCTCGTCTCCGCCGAGATGATCGAGGAACTGGCCCACAATCCCGACCTGCGCGCCGATGCCGCGCTGATCCGCAGCCAGGCCGACCGCTGCCGGGATATCCTCCATTCGATGGGCCGCGCCGGCAAGGAAGACATGCACCTGCGCCGCGCGCCGCTCCAGACCGTCGTCCAGGAAGCCGCCGAACCGCACCTCGCCCGCGGCAAGGACGTCCGCGTCTCGGCCGCACCCGACGCCGGACAGGACCTTCGACAGCCAGTCATCGAGCGCCGCCCCGAAATCATCCACGGCCTGCGCAACCTGATCCAGAACGCGGTCGATTTTGCGGAATCGTCGGTCGATATCGAAATCCGCTGGACTGCGCGCAGCATCTTCGTCCGGATCGAAGACGATGGTCCCGGCTTCCCGCCATCAGTCCTCGGGCGGATCGGCGATCCCTTCATGCGCCGTCGCCGCATCGCCGAGGACCGCACCGACAGGCCCGGATACGAAGGAATGGGTCTGGGCCTTTTCATCGCAAAGACACTGCTCGAACGGACCGGCGCGCTGCTCAGCTTCGCAAATGGCGCCGGAAAGACCGCCAGAGGCGCGATCGTGATCGTCGAATGGACAGCCGACAAGGTCGCCGCAGGTCCCCCTGCCGGTTCGCCGGGCCTCGGCGCGAACATCCCGATCACGACATGATCACTGCGGATCCCCATGATCCGCGGTTAACGGCTGATTAACCACAATCCACGACGATCCCCGGTACCGGTTGCAAAGGTGTCTGGGATGTCGGAATTGGGTTTGGCGCCTGCCTTGGGGTCTCTTGCTGCGGCAGTCACGCTGGCTGCCGGAATCCTCGCGTTCCTGTCGCTCCTGCTGCGCCGCAGGCCGGCCGCAGGTCCCGGCGCTGCGGAGCCCGCCGTCCATGACGCCGGTTCCGCAGTCTTCCTGTTCGAAGATGGCGTGCTTGCCGATGCGACGCCGGCCGCGCGCCATATCCTGGCCGCCTTGCGCGGCGATGACCCGTCCCTCGCCGCCGTCACAAACCGGCTTGCCCGCCGCTTTCCCGACCTCAGCGACCGCCTGCACAGGATCGGGCAATCAACTGACAGCGCCATCCGCGAGATGCTCGCCGGTTCCGACGGCACTGAATCCCTCCTTGTCGAATCCGCCCGCTCCTGCCTCCGGCTGACGATCCTCCCCGCTGACTCCGCGGCCGAACGTCCCGCCCTGAATTCCGATTCAGGCCGGATCGCCGACCTGGAAGAGGAACTGCAGACCCTGCGCGCCCTCGCCGAGGATGCGCCCCAACTCATCTGGCAGCAGGACAGCGATGGAAAAATCTGCTGGGCCAATCGCGCCTATCTCGCCCTGGCCGACCGTCTTTCGCCACGGGGCGACGGCGATGATCCGATCTGGCCGGCCCGTCCTTTCCTTGTCCCGGACCGCCCGCCCCAGAACGACGGCGAAACCCGCATCGCCCGCGCCAGACTCGAAATCCCGGGACTCGCGGAACCCCTGACCTACGAGGTCACTTCGGTCCGCCGCTGCACGCGGACGGTCCACTTCGCAGTCGATGCCAGCAACATCGTCGCCGCCGAACACGGCAGGCAAACCTTCATCCAGACACTCACAAGGACCTTCGCACACCTCTCGGCTGGGCTCGCGATCTTTGACCGCGACCGCCGGCTCGTGCTCTTCAACCCCGCGTTCCTCGATCTCACCTCGCTGCCCGCGACCTTCCTCAGCCAGCGCCCGCAGGTCGGCGCCGTGCTGGACCGGTTGCGCGACCTCCAGATGCTCCCCGAACCCAAGAACTACAGCTCCTGGCGTGACCGGGTCGCCGCCCTCGAAGCGGCCGCCGTCCGTGGCACCTACAGCGAAACCTGGTCGCTCCCCTCGGGTCGCACCTATCGCGTGTCTGGCCGGCCTCATCCCGATGGCGCCATCGCCTTCCTTTTCGAGGATGTCAGCGACGAAATCCTCCTGACCCGCCATTTCCGCAGCGAACTGGAAACAGCCCAGTCCGTTCTGGACAGCCTCGAGGAAGCCGTCGCCGTCTTTTCCCCGGCCGGAACGCTGACCCTGACCAATACCGCCTATGCCGATCTCTGGGGCCAGCAGGCCATCGGCCTGCGTGAAGCCGGCATCGCCGGAGAAATCGCCCACTGGCAGGCCCGCACCCTGCCATCCCCGGTCTGGGACCGCCTCGCCGACAGCCTTCAGGACCTTCGCAGCCGTACCAACTGGCAGGACACGCTGTGCATCAATGACGGACGCAGCCTGACCTGCCGCTTTCTGCCACTGCCGGGTGGCTCATCGCTTGTCGCCTTCCGGCCCCAGTCCGCCGAGACGCCCCACCTTGGCCGCGCCGGGCAAGAACGACGACCTCGCGCGGTCGCCGCCACCTGATCCCTGACCGAAGGGGGTTGCGGGCCGTGTCCGCAGCCCTACTCTGGCCGCATGTCAACAGACACCGGCGCCATTGACCTGCAGACCGAAGCCGCGACGCAAGCGCTCGCCGCCTGCATCGGTGCGAGGCTCCGTCCCGGCGATACCCTCCTGCTCGACGGCGGCATCGGCGCGGGCAAGACCGCCTTCGCCCGTGCTCTGATCCGCGCCGCAACGGGAAATCCCGCGGAAGAGGTCCCTTCCCCCACCTTCACGCTCGTTCAGACCTATGCCACCCCCCGGGGCGAGATCTGGCACGCCGACCTCTACCGCCTCTCCCACCCCGACGAGGCGCGCGAACTGGGCCTGGCCGAGGCGATGGAACAGGCGATCTGCCTTGTCGAATGGCCTGACCGTCTGGGCGACCTCACCCCGCCCGGCGCCCTGACGCTCTCGTTCGAGGCGCTGCCCCATGGCCCCCACCGCGTCCGCCTCTCCGGCCCGCCGCCCTGGCCCGCCCGGCTGGATCCCTGCCTTGCCGACTGATCCCCGCCTTGCCGCCACCCCCTTCGCCGCCTGGCAGGCCACGCCGCTCGCCGGCGATGCCTCGGCCCGCCACTATGCCCGCCTGACGGGGCCTGACGGGGACAGCGTAATCCTGATGGATGCGTCCGGTGACCCGCCCTCGGCCACCGCCGCCTTCATCACCCTCGCGCGGCTCCTCGCCTCCCACAGCCTCGCCGCGCCCGCGATTCTCTGGACCGACCCCGCCGGCAGCCTTCTCGTGGTCGAGGATCTGGGCCGCCATACCTTTGCCGAATGGCTGGCCGCGCACCCCGGCGACGAGGCCAGGCTCTACACCGCCGCCGTCGACCTGCTGCCCGCCGTGCAGGCCGTGCCTCTGCCTGCCGGCCTTGTCACCTTCACGCCCGCCCATGCCGCGGGGCTGATCGCCCCACTCTTCGACCACTATCTCGCGACCCCGCCCGCGACATTGCAGGCCGAGGTCACGGGCCTCCTGCAAGAGGCGCTTTCGACCCTGCCCCCGGGCCGCGAACGCCTCGCCCTGCGCGACTTTCATGCCGAAAACCTCATCTGGCGGCCCCTTCTCGATGACGCAACGCGCATCGGCCTTCTCGACTTCCAGGATGCCGTCGCCGCCCCCCCCGAATACGACCTCGTCTCACTCCTGCGCGATGCCCGCCGCGATGTGCCCGATCCGCTCCGCTCTGCCCTGATGGACCGCTTCGCCGCGATCACCGGGCAGGAGGCGGGCCTTGTCACCCGGTCCTGTGCGCTCTGGGGCGTCCAGAGCAACCTGCGCATCCTTGGCATCTTCGCCCGCCTTGCCGGTACGGGCTGCAAGCCGCGCTACCGCGCGCTGATGCC
>JBEIDZ010000183.1:0-6068 GCA_040383215.1 Paracoccaceae bacterium
CTCGACCTCCTTGCAGGCGATGTTGAAGGCCCGCGTCGCCTCCCGCGTCAGCGGGAACTGCGGCACCAGATCCTCGGGGGGCGGCGGCCGCTGCGCCTTGTAGAGCGGATAGAGGTCGTTGCGGAACGATCGCCCCGAATAGTCGAAGATCACCGCCACATGGGTTGCCGCATCAGCGCCGTGATTGCCGTCGACATAGCGCTGGAGCATGCCGACAAAGCCCGAGACCGCACCCACCGGCAGCCCGTCGGATTTCCGCGTGAGCGGGGGAAGCGCATGATAGGCGCGAAAGATGAAGGCCGACCCGTCGATCAGATGCAGATGGCATCCCTTGCCGAAACCCATGGCCAGTCCTCCCCGCCCGTGACGCAAGTCAGATTGCCACGGATCGCCCCCGCCCGGTAGGGTTGGTGACAGGGGCCGCCGGGCAAGGTCACCATGATCGCCTTAAGATGGGAGCCGACCTGCTCTTCAGCCTGGCGCCGCCAGGGCGGGCCGTGGCGCAGAGACTCGGGAGGTCGTGTCGTCTCGGGGACAGGGCGCACCACTCCGGCTCTACCGGAGTAGGCGGTCACTCACGACAGAGTCTCCTCTCTCCGCAGGACCGAGCCCACAGGCGGATAGTCAAGCGTTCCGCTGATCTCGGCCTTCGTCTGCCATTCGAAGTCCGGAAACGGAAGCGTCTCTTCGGTACGCCACTTCTCGACTTCTGCTTCGATCTCGCGGATCCGGTCAGGATCGGGACCAGTGTCAGTGGCCGCATAATGCACCATCGAGGGAAAGGCGAACTGGGCCCCCGCTTCCTCGACCGCTGTCATGATCCTCAGCAGCACATCCTCACGCACTGCGGCAAAGACATCGCCGTCTGCCGCCAGGATGTAACAGAAAAGCTCGATGTCCAGCGAATGCGCACCCAATTCCTTAAATCTCACCCGCATCGGCTCCGGCACGACCATTGGATGCGCGATCAGCAGCTTGCGCAATTCGGCAAGCACGAATCGCATCTGATCTGGGGTCGTCTCATACCGCAACTGCAATATGGTCGAAAAATAGAAACGATCCCTGCGGGTGTAATTCTCGAGTTGCATGTCAAGAAATTGCGCATTCGGAACGCTGATGACAGTCCGGTCCATCGTCCTCAGCCGTGTCGAACGCAAGCCTATTTCCTCGACCGTTCCCATCTTGTCGCCGAACCGGCAGAAATCCCCGACCGAAATCGGGCGATCGGCATAAAGCGTGAACCCCGAAAGCAGATTCTGAAGGGTGGGTTGTGCCGCCAGCGCAACCGCCAGCCCACCAATTCCGAAACCGGCCAGCACCCCGGTCAGTGGAAGCGACAGAGCCTGAGCCACGGCCAGAACTGCAAACACGATCAGCGCTCCCTTCAGAACGCCGGAAGCCAGAGAGACAAGAATCAGGTTGTGACCCGAAATCGTACCGCCATCCCGGTACCGGTCAGCCAGCGCGGAAATACCTCTCCAGCCAAGCAGGATCAGGCCGACCACGATCAGCAGCAAGGCAACCGTCGCCAGCACGGTACTGAACTGTTCAGGAAGGCCGAGAACCCAGGTCGCCGCGAGGATCACCAGTCCCGCCACAAGTGCGCGGAAAGACCAGACGAAAAGCCCGGCAGCCGGATCGTCCGACACTCCGGCGTCTGCCTCAGCCCCTGACCGCAGCCTGCGTACCGCGACACGCACCAGCCAACCCAGCCCAAGCACACCCAGTGCCGTGCCAAGAAGACCGCCCCATTGCCAGCGTTCAAGCGGTCCCACCTGCCCCAGCGCATCGGGGACGATACCGCGCAGACTGTCACGAATGGCAAAATGAAGATCACCATCGCTCGGCTCGACAAGCCCCTCTGCCACCGGCATGTCCTCGACTGCCGCATAGACCTTCCTGATCGTCCGGAGCGTCTCGGGCGTGAATTGCCAGATCACACCGTCCGCCGTCTCGACGGGCGCGATGACCACGCTCCCCTCGGGGTGCAGGAAGTGGACATAGGGTTCGGTGGCGGTCGGATCGTCAGGTATCTCCTGCCAAAGGACATAGCCGGCCCGGTCGATCACACGCCTGAGATATCCAGCAAGAACTTGACCGTCATAACTTTTCGTCACACCTGGCCGCCCCCTCAGGTCGAGAGCGGCGAGCGTCGCCGGATCCGAACCGTCCGCGGCAAATCCGAACCCTGTCAGAAAACTCCGCATCGTAGCGCGCGGCGAAGACAGAGGGCCGCCAGGCACCGCGCCTTCCGCTCCGGCACGTGCCGAACGCAGCCGCGCAGCCGTCGCATCGAGAGCCTCAGTCGAGGGTGCCTCAAGATACCATTCACCAGCGTCACGGATGAAATCGACCGAAACCTGCTCGCCTGTGCCGGCCTGCCTCAGAACTGCGCTTATCCTGTCAGGACCGTCGGAAAGCGCGCGCGGAATATCCCACAGGCGAAAGGTGGTCTGGTCAACTACCCCAAAAAGAGCGCGCGCAAGATCGAAAGGATCGCTCGCGCCGGCGACGGGGTCGGCGGGACGGATCAGGGCGACAGCCGTCCCGATCGCCTCGATGTCACCCGCCGCAGCCCGGTTTGCAGCAATCAGGAAACTGCGCATCGTTTCGGCGGGGGTAGTCTGGTCTACAACCTCGACAGTTCCGCTGTCGGTGGCGATCCGGGCGCCCGTCCACCACTCGCCGGACGAAAAGCGGCCGGTGAATGTCTTTCCGTCCGATGACTGGACGAACACGAACTCGCCCGATGTCGACCTTTCGATCCACCTGCCGCGCAATTCACGGCCAACGGCCTCAGCCTCGATCCGGCCGTTGTAGAGCGGATAGACCCCCGTCACCCGGGTTCCGTTCTGTTCAAGCAGCAGCCTCGCGCCCCCGTCACGCCAAAGACTGTCCCAGGCTCCAGACCAGTCAGCCGTATCCTGCGCACGCGCAAGCGTCCCCAGGAAAAGGGACAGCAGGACGGCAAGAGACAATCCGACCAAGTGCGCCTTACAATGCGGCATCGCGCAGGACTGCATGTCTTGCTCCTCGTTTATTGCAACAGGAAGCTACCTGTGGACACGACCTCAAGGACGCTTTGTGCCCGACCACCCCCGACTGATCAAGTGCCGGCTGCCTGTCCTGACCAGCTCGCTCAGCACCGGTATCGCCGCCTCGCGCATGCCCGGGACAAAGAGATTGCTCGGGTCATGCGCATCAGCTAGACGCGGTCATTCGTTTGGGAATGGAGCAAATAAGTCTGGCGGCAAGCAACGGCCCTTGCGGCAGCACCGTCCTTGATGCGCCAGCTTATTCAGCCGCCATCGACCTCCGCAAAGACCGTCTCCCAGTCGGCGGCCATGTCGATCACGACCCAGCCCTGCGCCTCCGCATCGTCAAGGCCCCTGACAAGCTTCCCGATATGGCTCTCGCGGTCATAGGCCCATTCGCGCGCGGCATCGGTATGATGCAGCATGACGCCAAGCCCCGGACCCTCTCCGGTCGTCACGTATTCCAGCATCTCGTAATCGCCGTCCGAATTGCCGAAGGCCATGATCGGGCGCCGCCCGATGTTGCGGTCGATGCCCAGCGGCTTGCCGCCCTTGTCGTCGATGAAGGCAATGTCGGGCAATTTCACGATCTGGCCCACACCATCGATCACCCGATATTCCGTCTCGCCCATGGTGCCGACAACCTGTTCCGGCGGAATCCCGTAGGCATCCTCGGCCAGGGCCCGGACGAAATGCTGCCCGCCGCCCGAAACGATCCAGGTCGAAAACCCCTCGTCCCGCAGATAGCGCAGAAGCTCCGTCATCGGCTGATAGACCATCTGCTCATATGTCAGCCCGGTCGTCGGATGGGTCGCGCTGCCGACCCAGGCGGCGACATCGGCCTCGAACGCGGCGGCTCTGACATCGGCATGGCTGGCCATCACAACCTCGATCAGCGCCGGCATGCCGCCCGCCATCAGCGCGCCCAGATCGCCCGCCGCCCCAGCGCGCAGCGCATCCGACGTGAGGATCGAAGGATCGGCCTCCGCCTTCTCGCGCAGTCGGTCGAGCGCATAAAGAAGCTGGAAATAGACCGGCTGTTCAGCCCAGAGCGTTCCGTCATTATCGAAGACGGCGATCCGCTCATCCTCTGGCACGAAGTCGGGCGATGCCGGATCGGTCACTGCCGCGACAAAGTCCAGGATTGCAGCCTTGGACGCCGACTCCTCCCAAGACGGAAGCGGGTCTGCCTGCAGTGGCAAAGCAAGGGCAATCAAGGCAAGTGAAGTCAGCATCAGACGCATCTGAAACCCTCATGGATTGTCTGTCTTGCTACAAGAAAGGCTGCCCGGCCGCCGTGCTCGGTGGCCGGGCTGCACTCGTCACCCGTCAGCGCTGGATGCCGCCCATGATGCTTTCCATCACGGCCGACAGGTTGAACGTTCCCGGCTTCTGGCGTGGCGGGAACTCGGCGAGGGACTGCAGTGCCTCGCCGACATAGGCGGCTGCCGGTGCAATCATGAACATGTGTTCCAGGAACCAGCGCTCATAATCCATGCCGTGTTCGCTCGCCAGTTCGAACGGGTCCATCCGCAGGTTGGTCAGGATCGGGGTGCGCAGCTCGACGAAAGGCTCAAGCCAGACGTGAAGCCCTTCCGCCCGCTGGATCAGGAACGTGGCTTTCCAGTCGCCATAGCGCAACGCAGCCACTTCGGCACCATCGGTCCAGTAGATGAACGACTCGCGCGGCCATTCCGCATCGCCGGTCAGCGCCGGAACCAGGTTGTAGCCGTCAATATGCGACTTGAAGGTCGTGTCACCGATCGTCAACCCGGTCAGGAGTTGCTCCTGCGACGTCGTGTCCCCCGCTGCCGCCAGCAGCGTGCTGAACATGTCCATATGGCTGCCGATCTCGTTGACGATGGTCCCGGGCTCGATCACGCCGGGCCAGCTCATCATCATCGGCACCCGGTATCCGCCTTCGAACTGGGTGTTCTTCTCGCCACGGAACATCGTCGTCCCGCCGTCGGGCCACGTAAAGACCTCAGCGCCGTTGTCGGTCGAATAGATGATGATCGTGTTGTCGCGAATGCCCAGCCGGTCGATCTCGGCCAGAAGCTCACCGACCTGCCCGTCATGTTCGACCATGCCATCAGCATATATACCATGGCCGGTCACGCCCTCGGCCTCGGGGGCGAGGTGGGTAAAGATGTGCATCCGGGTGCTGTTGTGCCACAGGAAGAAGGGCTGGTCCGCCTCAACCGCCCGGTTCATGAAGTCGACCGACTTGGCCAGCACCTCGCGGTCGATCGTCCGCATCCGCTCCCGCGTCAGCGGACCGGTGTCGGTGCAATTCTGGTTGCCCCAGGCACCAAAGCGGGGATCGGGCTCTTGCGTATCGGCATCGGTCGCCACGCAGTCGAACACGCCGCGCGGGCCGAACTGCTCACGGAACGCGGCACTCTTCGGATAATCCGGATGTTCCGGCTCTTCCTCGGCATTCAGGTGGTAAAGGTTGCCAAAGAACTCGTCAAACCCGTGCACCGTCGGAAAATGCTCGTTGCGGTCGCCCAGGTGGTTCTTGCCCATCTGCGCCGTCATGTAGCCCATCTGGCCGAGCAGCGTCGCCAGTGTCGGGTCCTCCGCCGGCATCCCCTCGGGCGCGCCGGGTAGACCCACCTTGGTCAGGCCCGTGCGCACCGGCATCTGCCCGGTGATGAAGGCGGCCCGGCCAGCAGTGCAGGACTGCTCGCCATACCAGTCCGTGAACACCGCGCCGTTCTTGGCGATGCTGTCGATGTTGGGCGTACGGTAACCCATCATTCCCATGTTATAGGCACTGACATTGAACTGGCCGATATCGTCGCCCCAGATGACCACGATGTTCGGCCGTTCCGCATCCTGCGCGACGACCGGCGCAGCCAGCGCCGAAACCGCCACTGCTATCCCCATGGCGGTCGACCGCCAGAGGCGCGACCTTTGTCCTTCAGTCATTCCTGTCCTCCTCATTCTTGGCTTTGGGTTGACACCGCACACAGCGCATCCATACCGTCACGACAGTAGGCAGGCTGGGTTCGGCTTGAAAGTTGGACC
>JBEIDZ010000184.1:0-6034 GCA_040383215.1 Paracoccaceae bacterium
CACGTCGCCAGCAGCCAGCATCTCGATGGGCTGCCCCCCGCTCTTCCAGAACACGAGATCGGCCTTGATCGTGTCCAGCTTGGCAAAGGCGCGATCCACGCCCTCGGGCGTTTTCAGAAGGTCATAGACCTGATCCGCAGGGACCCCATCGGCCAGAAGGGCGATCTCCAGGCTCCATTTCGCGTTGTTGCGAAGCGCACGCTTGCCGGGGAATTTGGTCGTATCGAAGAAGTCCGCCCAATCCTTCGGCCCTTCGGCAAGCTTGTCGCCGTCATAGGCCAGCATGATGTTCCAGACCAGGGCGCCGACCCCACAAGTGCTGACCGCGCCTGGGATGTAGCGATCGACACCGCCGATCGCTGCCGTGTCGATTTCTTCGAAAAGACCCTCGTCGCACCCGGCCGCAACTTCGGGCGCCTCGGTCAGGACGATATCCCAAGTGTTGCTGCCGCCTTCGATCTTGGTGCGCAACACCCCTATGCCGCCGTCCCAGGTTTCCTCGTTGATCTTGATGCCGTTCGCCTCGGCAAAGGGCGCCCAGTAGACGGCATGCAGTCCTTCCTGGTGCGGACCGCCCCAGCCGACGACCGTCAGGTCATTGGCTGCGGCAGCCTGTCCAAGGCAAGCGACGGCAAAGATGCCCATCGCGATTGTCTTTGCAGTGTTCTTCATTTGACTTCCTCCCTTTTGCTCTATTCGTAATTACTTACACCGAGTGGACACTCAGACTCCGAACCTCCGACAAGACCTTGCCCGTCGCATATCCGGATCGCTCAGTTGCCCACAGAGATGTGCCGTGCGGCCAGATGGCCGAAAACCAGGGCCGGACCCAGTGTGATGCCCGCCCCCGGATAGGTCCCGCCCATGAAGCTGGCGGCGTCGTTGCCCACGACATAGAGCCCCGCGACCGGCTGGCCGGAGGTATCGAGTGCGCGGGCGTGGGCATCCGTGCGCATGCCGATGAAGGTTCCGATGTCACCAGGTACCAGTCGAACGGCATAGAATGGCCCCCGATCAATAGGGGCGACACAGGGGTTCGGGCTGTGCCCGATACTGCCATTGAAGCGCTGATAAGGGTCCGTGCCCTTGCCGAACTCGGGATCCTCGCCCAAGGCGGCTCCCTTGTTCAAGCGCGAAACGGTCTGGCTCAGGCCCATTGCGTCAATGCCGCAGAGCGCCGCCAGTTCGGTCAGTGTATCGGCCCGCTTGATGTATCCCGACGCGATATGGGGCCCGAGGCGACCCGGTCGGGGTGGTGCGGCGCCCAGGCCATAGGCCCTGATTCCAGCCGAGTCGCAGATGACATGGCAATGGACATCCGGATCATCCCGGCAGGCCGCAACCATGGCCGGCACGAAATCGTGGTAGGACATGGCCTCGTTGATGAACCGCCGACCGCGCTTGTCGACCGCGATATACCCCGCCTTGCCGCGGTCGATGAAGTGCGGAAAGGGGATCGTCGTCCCATCCGGCTGCGGAACCAGAGAGACAGGCACCCAGGCCGCGGGCTGTGCCTGCCCTTCGACGACGGCGACGTTCAGGGACTGGCCAAGCCGGATGCCGTCACCGGTGTTGTCGGCAGGAGCCACAGTCCGGTGGTTCTTGCCCGCCGCCACATGGTCATAAAGCCGGGCCCTGAGTTCGTCATTTGCCGGAAAGCCGCCGCAGGCCAGAACGACCGCCTTGCGGGCGTGGATCGTCCGGCGACCTTCTGGCCCCTCGACCACCGCGCCCGTGACACGCCCCGCTTCCGTCATCAGCTCCACCACCGGAGTCTTCAGCATCAGCTTCACGCCGCGTTCAAAAGCCGAGCGGGCCAACATGGCGACAAGTGCGTTGCCGTTCGACAGCCGGGTGCCGCGGCTGTAGCTTACACGGTCCTTCGCATAGCGCAGGAACAGCTTGGCCACGTGCTGGGCCGACGACAGCTTCTTGGTCATGGTAAAGAACTGCGGCAGGTCCTCGCGCCCCACCATCATCCCCCCCCAGGATTGTTGTCGTCTTCAGCGGCGGGCGGAGTTTGTCGAACCATTTCCCCAAGGTACGGCCATCGAAAGGTCGAGGTCCCAGCGACCGCCCCCCTTTCGAGGCGCCGGGCTGACCAGGGTGGTAATCGCTCCATGCCGGCGACAGCATGTAGGAGACATGGCTGTTGGCCTCGAACCACTCCAATATGCTGGCCGCATTGTCGGCAAAGGCTTCGGCCTTGTCGCGGTCCAGGCGGTTTCCGGCTTCGGCCTGCAGGTAGGAAAGGACATCCTCGCGGCTATCGGAAATCCCGGCTTCTCGCGCTTGGCGGCTTCCGGGAATCCAGATGACCCCCGCCGAGAAACAGGTCGTGCCGCCAAAGACATCGGCCTTTTCGACCATGATCACATCGAGGCGATCAATGGCTGCGGTCAGTGCCGCCGCGAAGCCCGACGCGCCGGAGCCCGCGACCAGCACATCACATTCCAGATCCATCGCCATCGCGGCTCCTTGCTTTCGTACTTCAAAAGATCCAGGCGTCTTCGGGGCGGAAGCCCAGGACGACCGGCTGTCCGACGGTCAGCCCAGCAGGCACCGACCCAACATTGACTTTGACGGTCCAGTTCTCTGCCCGGAGCCCGCCGTCTTCATCGGAAAGCGCCGCGACAAGCCGCCAGTGGTCACCCCGCTGAATGACGTCGACCAGCCGTGCGCCGATCTGGTTTCCGGTCTCCAGTTGGCCAGCATTGAGTGCGACTTTCAGGAACTCGGGGCGTACGCACAGAACTTGGGAAGGCCCAATTGTGCTGTGGCCTGCACGACGACCGCGCAAGGCCAGGCCGTTGGGCAAACGGACTTCCGTCTGCCCCGCTGGGGCAGCTGCGTCAGGACCCGCCAGTCCCACAACCTTGTTGTTGTCGCCCAGAAAGCCGGCCACGAAGGTGTTGCAGGGCGCATCATACAGTTGTTGAGGCGGCCCAATCTGTTCGATCCTCCCATGATTGAAGACAGCAACCCGATCAGACATCACCATCGCTTCGGACTGGTCATGGGTCACGAAGGCCATGGTCACGCCCAGTTCCCGATGCAGGCGGCGGATTTCCATCTGCATTTCCTCGCGTAGCTTCTTGTCCAGTGCAGACAGAGGCTCGTCCAACAGGACCAGGCGCGGCTCGAACACTAGCGCACGCGCCAAAGCGACCCGCTGCTGCTGACCGCCGGACAGTTGGTGCGGCATCCGCTCGGCGAACGGCTCAAGCCGGACTTTTTCCAGTGCGCTGGTGACGCGTGTTGCGGTCTCGCTTCGCGAAAGACGGCGGACCTTCAGGGGGAAGGCGACATTTTCGGCAACTGTAAGATGCGGGAACAGCGCGTGGCTTTGAAAGACCACACCCATGTTCCGGCGATGTGCGGGCAGTGTCTCGATGGGGACGCCATCAAATCGGATTGTCCCCGCGCTCGGCCGTTCGAAGCCTGCCAACATCATGAGGGAAGTGGTCTTCCCCGACCCGGACGGCCCGAGCAGCGTCAGAAACTCACCCGCTTCTATCCCAAGGTTCAAGTTGTCTACCGCGACGACGGTCTTCCCGGCGTAATGCTTTGAGACATTTTCGAACTGGATCAGAGACATGCGCGCTCCTTCACCCCTCAGGCCATAACATGCGACGGCGGCGACGCGCTTACAGAACGTGCCAGAGACAGGGTTATTGACAGCAAGATCCTCGATCCTTGCTTAAGCTTTGCTGACTTTACTTATAGCGTAACTAATTACGATAATGCAGCGTAAGGTGCAGGCAACCGCCTTGTCAATGGCTCCTGAATGCCAGAAAAGAGTGTAGGGAGGCTGGGAAGATGGATACTCGGGCAGAAGAAAGACAGCAGGGTAGTGTTCAGTCGGTCGAGGTGGCAGGAGAGGTTCTCCGGGCACTGGTTGCGGCGAACGGCCCCATGCGCCTGTCCGACATTGCGCAGGCCTCGGCAATGCATCCGGCAAAGGCGCACCGCTATCTCGTCAGCCTGACCCGGATCGGGCTTGCCTCTCAGGATTCCGCTACTGGTCTTTACGACCTTGGGCCAATGGCGCTGCAGATGGCGCTCAAAGGCTTCATCCGCTTTGACATTCTGCGACTGTCCGTCGACTGCATCGAGCAGCTGGGCCGCGAAATCGGCGAGACCGTCGCGCTGGTCATTTGGGGTGAGGCCGGCCCGAAGTTCATCCGGATGGCAGAAGCGCGTCATGGGCAGGCCAGCACGGTGCCCATCACCCATATCTGCCCGCTCACCTGGTCGGCGACCGGTCTCTTGTTCAGCACCTACGAGGACCCAGCTCGCACTTCGGCGCTTATCCGGCGCGAAATCGAACAGAGCCAGTTGGTCAACAGGGCCAATGCACCTCAAAGTATGGCCGATCTTGAGAAGTTGACTGCGTCGATCCGTTCGAATGGCGTTTCGACAATCGAAAACGGGGGCAACAGTGGCAATGCGGCCATCAGCGCCCCGGTGTTTGATGCCTCGGGCAAGTTCATCATGGGGATCAGCGTCTTCGCCAAGGCTGGCCGGATTGATACGAGCCTTGACGGCAATCTCGTCCGCAAGATCACCAGCGCAACGCGCAGGCTGTCGGATGCCCTGGCCGGACGAAAGAGCTTCTGAAGGCGTCAGGCCCGCAGCATGTGCTCGACCAGGTGGCACCAGAACGCCGCCGCCCTTGGGATCAGTGCATCGTTGAAGTCATAGCGCGGATCGTGAAGCGCCCGGCTGTCGCCGTTCCCGATTGTAAGGAAGCAGCCCTTGGTCACGGCAAGAATCGAGGAGAAGTCCTCGGAGAACATGTATGGTCCCGGCAGGTCGACCGTCTCGGGAGCCTGCCCCATCCCGGCAGCCACGCCGCGCACGGCGGCGGCAAGGGCCGGGTCGTTGTCGCAGGGCGGATAGATGATGTCGTCCTCGAAGATGACCTCTGCCGTGCAGCCAAAGCTTTCGGCCTGCTGACGGGCGACGGCAACCACACGCTCACGCAAAAGCGCGGTGGCCTCGGCCGTGACGGTGCGCAGCCCGATGGGAAGATCGACGAAAGGAGGAATGATGGTGGCCGTCCCGCTGCCATGCATCCCGCCCACCGTCAGCACCCCCGCGTCGATAGAATTCAGGTTGCGCGAGATGATCGTCTGCAGCGCCATGATGATCGACGCCCCGGCAACCACCGGGTCTGTCGCCAGATGCGGCATGGCCCCATGCCCGCCCTTCCCAATGACCCGTATCCGTCCGATGTCGATCCGCGCCGTGATCGGGCCGGGACGGGTCTTGATCTGGCCCAGTTCCAGGCCCGGCAGGTTGTGGAAGGCGAAGACGGCCTCGACAGGGAACCTTTCGAACAGCCCGTCCTGAACCATGTGCCAGGCGCCGCCCGACCCTTCCTCGGCGGGCTGGAAGATCAGGTGAATTGTGCCGTCGAATTTTCCCTGCAGCGCTAGGCTTTCTGCTGCGGCCAGAAGGCAGGTCGTATGGCCGTCATGCCCGCAGGCATGCATTCGGTCGGGGAAGGTCGAGGCCCAGGGCAGCTCGGTCATCTCCTTGATTGGCAGGGCATCCATATCGGCTCGGATCGCAATGGCTCGGTTGCCCTTGCCCCGCTTCAAGCTGCCCACCACCCCGGTCTTCGCAATGCCGGTTGTGACCTCGTATCCGAACCGTGCCAGTTCCAGCGCCACGAAGGCGCTGGTGCGGTGTTCGGCGAACTCAAGCTCGGGGTGCTGATGCAGATCGCGCCGGATGGCGGTGAACCGGGGATGGTTGGAGTTCAGCCAGTCGTCATGCATGGCAACTCCGCTTCAGGGTCTAACCGCAAAGATCGCCGTGACTTCGACCGTGATTCCGTCGGGAAGCGATCCCATCCCCACGGCAGCCCGCGCATGCCGGCCGTTCTCGTCAAAAATCTGGACCATCAGGTCCGAAAAACCGTTCATCACCTTCGGGTGCAGTTTGAAATCCGGCACAGCATTGACCATGCCATGCACGGACAGAAGCCGCTCGACCCGATCGAGCGAGCCAAGGATTTTCCGAACCG
>JBEIDZ010000185.1:0-6031 GCA_040383215.1 Paracoccaceae bacterium
CCCGCCATCGCCTCGATCTCGGGCGTGATCCGCTCCACGACCGGGAAATGCCGCGCCCCGGGGTCGAGCGCGGGATTGGCCGAATAAAGCCCGTCGACATCCGACAGAAGCACCAGCACATCCGCCCCGACCGTCACCGCCACCTGCGCCGCCAGCCGGTCATTGTCGCCATAGCGGATCTCGTCGGTCGCCACCGTGTCGTTCTCGTTCACGATCGGCACCACATGCAGCCCGATCATCGTCTCCATCGTCGCCCGGCTGTTCAGATACCGCCGCCGGTCCGCACTGTCCTCGAGCGTGACGAGCACCTGCCCGGTGACGATCCCGTGCGGCGCCAGCGCCTCCTCATAGGCGCGCGCCAGCCGGATCTGCCCCACCGCCGCCGCCGCCTGCGACTGTTCCAGCGGCAGGCCCCCCGCCGGCAGCCGCAGGATCGCCCGCCCCAGCGCGATCGAGCCCGAGGAGACCAGGATCACCTGCACCCCCCGCCCCGCCAGGTCCGCGACATCCGCCGCCAGACTGCGCAGCCAGTCGGCCCGCAAGGTGCCGCTCCCGCGATCCACCAGCAGCGCGGACCCGATCTTGACGACCAGCCTGCGCGCGCCCCTCAGGGTTGCCATGATCCCGACACCGTCTCCGGCGCCCGCCTGTGGCGCAGCCGCGACTCGTCGATCTCGGCCCTGAGCGCGCGCAGCACCTCGGTCACCCCCTCGCCCGTCACCCCCGACATGAGCAGGACCTTCCCCCCCGTCGCCGCCGCAAGCGCCGCCTGCCGCTCGGCCCGCGTCGCGGCATCCAGCGCGTCGATCTTGTTCAGCACCGTGATCCGCGGCTTCTCGGCCAGCCCGGCGCCATAGGCGTCAAGCTCGGCGATGATCGTGGCATGGTCGGCCACCGGGTCCTCCGCCGTCCCGTCGACCAGATGCAGGAGCACCGCACAACGCTCCACATGCGCAAGGAACTGGTCCCCAAGGCCGCGCCCCTCGCTCGCCCCCTCGATCAGGCCGGGAATGTCGGCCACGACGAATTCCACCTCGTCCACCCCGACCACGCCCAGGTTCGGTACCAGCGTGGTAAAGGGATAATCCGCAATCTTCGGCCGCGCATTCGAGGTCGCAGCCAGGAATGTGGACTTGCCCGCATTCGGCAGCCCCACGATCCCCGCATCGGCAATCAGCTTGAGCCGCAGCCACACCACCCGTTCGATCCCCGGCTGGCCCGGATTGGCGCGCCCCGGCGCGCGGTTCGTCGCGGTCTTGAAATGCAGGTTGCCGAACCCGCCATTGCCGCCCTTCGCCAGCACCACCCGCTGCCCCACCCGGGTCAGGTCGGCGACCACCGTCTCCTCGTCCTCGTCGATGATCTCGGTCCCCACCGGAACCCGCAGCACGATATCCTCGCCCGAGGCTCCGGTGCGCTGGCTCCCCTCGCCCGGCCGGCCGTTCCTGGCAAAGAAATGCTGCTGATAGCGGAAATCGATGAGCGTATTCAGCCCCTCGACCGCCACCGCCACGACATCGCCGCCATTGCCGCCATCGCCGCCGTCCGGGCCGCCGTATTCCACGAACTTCTCGCGCCGGAACGACACGCAGCCGTTGCCGCCGCTGCCCGAACGCAGATGCACCTTGGCAAGATCGAGAAACTTCATCGCGTGCGGCCTTTCGTCAGGCCTTGCGGTTAGCCTGTCCGCGCGTCTTGCTCAAGGCTCTCCCACGCCGCGCGTGTCAGGCGAAAGGATTGCGACAGCGTCATCTCGCCCCGCGCCCGCGCCAGCTCCATCTTCGACCCGGTCATCGTGAACCCCGCCCGCGCCAGCATCCGCGCCGAGGCGATATTGTCGGCCCAGATGTCGGCCATGATCGCCTCCACCGGGCGGGTGGCAAAGGCATGCGCCACAGCCGCCTGCAAGGCCAGCGTCCCGATCCCCTGCCCCTGATGCGCGGGCGCCATCATGTAACCGGCCTCCGCCTTCGGTCCCGTCACGCTGACGGTACCGACCATCGCGCCGTCCCGCAGCACCGCCCAGACAAAGCCCTCGCCCCGAAAGGGCTCTGCCCGCCGCGCCGTGAAGTCCGCCTCCGGCGGCCAGGGCCAGGACCCGAGGTTGCGCACCACGCCCCAGTCCGACACGATCGCCGTCAACGCCTCCAGGTCCCCGGGCCCAAGCGGCCGGAAGGCCAGCCCCGCCCGCCCCGCGCGCCATCCCGCCCGCGTCAGGACCACCCCATGCGACAGCACATCCTCCCCTCGCGCGAGGCACCCCTTGATCCGGTCTCCCGCCGGCTGGAAGCCCAGCTTGGCGAGCACGCCCCCCGACCGGTGGTTGCCGTCGAAATACCCCGACGCCAGCACCCGCGCGCCCCGAGCAAAGTGCCAGTCCACCACCGCCCGACCCGCCTCGGTCGCATAGCCGCGCCCCCAGCGGTCCCGCGCCAGCCAATAGCCCAATTGTTCGCCGGTCGAGATGACCCCCGCCAACGCCCCGTCGTCGATCGCCCAGATCGCTTCCACCCCCGGCACGATCTCGGTCAGAAAGCTCTGCGCATCCCCGGCCCCATAGGGATGGGGCACCACGGCCAGCCACTTTGCCACGTCCCAGTCGCCCACACCCTCCACGATGGCCGGCGCGTCATCGGCGCAAAGCGGGCGCAGCACCAGCCGCGACGTCCTCAGTACCGGAAAGTTCATCGCCGTCTCCTCCCCCCCGGGGCGGCCGCGCCACCCCTTTCAGGCAGGACCGGCCGCGTTGAAACTCAGGTCGCGATCTTGAGCATGTAGGTCCAGGTCGCCACCGTCGCCCCGCGCGCAACCGAAAAGGCCTCGGCATCGCCCAGATAGTCGAAGCCGCGATTCGTCAGCACCCGCGCCGACCCCGGATTGTCCTGGAACACCTCGGCAAAGACCGTCGCCGCCGCATGCGGATTGGCCGCGATCAGCGCCCGCACCGCCTCGGACGCCAGCCCCGTGTTCCAGAACGCCGGCGCGACCCAGTACCCGATCTCGCTCTGCCGCCGGTCCAGCCGGCTCAGCGACAGAAGCCCCATCACCTCGGGCAGGCCACGGCCGCTGCCATCCATGACCCAGTGATCCTCGCTCCGCCCCGCAAGTCCCGCGCGCTCGATCAGCGCCGCCGCCGCACCGGGCGGATAGGGATGCGGGATCGCCCGCGTGCCCCGCGCCACGCGCGCATCGCCCGCATGCAGCGCGATCAGCCCCGCATCCGACCGTCGCAGCGGCCGCAGCCTCAGCCGGGCCGTCTCGATCGCCGTCTGCGGCTCGAGCGTCTCGATCTTCATTCCATCCTCCCGATCCCGGCCAGGCCCTCCGGCCTCCGTGCGCCCGCCCCTCTTCAAGGGACTAGGGCGGATTTGCTGCATTTCCGTAAAGCCCCGCCCCGCCCGCCGGTGACAGGCCACAGGCCACCCCCGGAAAACCATCGGGGGACCGGCCGTTCCGCCGATCCCCCGTCTGTTCCGGCCAGTGCTGGCCTCGGGTCTATTCGGCGGCTTCGGTCCCGGGGACCACGGAAATGAAGGTGCGGCCCTTCAGCCCCTTGCGGAACTGGACCTGGCCCTCCACCACGGCAAAGATCGTGTGGTCGGTGCCCATGCCCACGCCATTGCCCGGCCACATCTTGGTGCCGCGCTGGCGCAGGATGATGTTGCCGGGGATCACGGCCTCGCCGCCATATTTCTTCACGCCCAGCCGCCGCCCGGCGCTGTCGCGCCCGTTGCGCGAGGAACCGCCTGCCTTCTTGTGTGCCATCGGTCTCTCTCCCTACTCGGCTGCAACCGGCAGCCGGCCGACCGCCGGCTTCACGCCCGTCGCCTCGCCACCCTTGGCAAGGATTTCGGTGATCCGGACCAGCGTCAGCTTTTGCCGGTGCCCCTTGGTCCGCTTGGAGGAATGCTTGCGGCGCCGGCGCACGAAGTTGATCACCTTCTCGGCCTTGATCTGGTCGATCACGGTGGCCTGCACGGCCGCGCCCGGCACCGTGGGCGCACCGATCGTGTCGCCCACCATCAGAATTTCGTTGAACTGGACGGTCTCACCCGCCTCGGCCAGCAGCTTCTCGACCCGCAGGACATCGCCTGCGGTCACCTTGTACTGCTTGCCCCCGGTCTTCAGAACCGCAAACATCGGTCTTTCCTTGCCCTTGCCGCGCCCTTCGGTCCTCCGGCCCTTGCCAGAGCGTTTCGGCCACGTTCCCGGAAGGGAGGCCACCTGCGGACAGCGCGCCCCTTTCGGGACCGTCGTTGCCATCCCGTGCCGTCACGTGCCATCGGCACAATCCCGCACAGCTCCCGCCAATCCACTTGCCGGGATGCGGGCTTATCTTCGCAACGCCTTCGTCTGTCAACACCAAAGCACGTCGCCGCCGCCTGCGGACCGGCGGCAGGGCACAGGCCGCACCGGGCTGCCCCGGAAAGGCTTTCGCAACCGCTCCGCACTGGTTAGGCTCTTGCTAATCCGTTGATGCTGTAATCCCCCCCAGCCCGGCAGGAGGAGCGTCCCATGACAGGTACGGCAATCGGCATTTCAGTCGACGGGACCCCCACGGGCGGGGCAAATCCCTGGATCGATTCCCTCGTCTGGGGCAATGCCTGGGCTAACGATCCCGAAGCGGGCTCCACGTCCGGTCCGGTCCGCATCTCCTATTTCGCCTATGCCGGAACCGATCCCGCCGAAAGCTTCTTCGGCACGTCGCTGTCCTGGACATCGACCGACCGTGCCGCAATCGACCGCGCACTCGCGACCTGGGAAGCGGTGGCCAACATCGACTTCATCCCGGCCGCCAATGCCGCCAGTGCCGATGTCTGGTTATGGAAACTCACCAACGACCAGGCCGGCGAAGGCGTCCTGGGGTGGAGCGAAATCCCCGGCACCGAAGGAACCGTCGAACCGCTCTACCTCGCCGTCAACGGCCAGGACGGCAGCTGGACCTCGACGGGCCTCGGCGCAGGCGGATACGGTTTCGTCACCCTCGTTCACGAAATCGGCCATCTCCTCGGCCTGGCCCATCCCCATGACGGCGGAGCGGCGCAGGACGCGACGAACTTCCCCGGTGTCGTCAATCCCGGCGATCTCGGGCAGTACGACCTCAACCAGGGCATCTTCACGACGATGTCCTACAATGACGGCTGGACCAGCCGCTTTCCGGCGCATGATTCCTACCGCTACGGCTGGCAGGCCACGCCCATGGCGCTCGACATCGCCGCAGTCCAGTCCGTCTACGGCGCCAACATGTCCTACAGGACCGGCGCAGACGTCTATCAACTCCCGTCGCGGAATGCTGCCGGCACCTCCTGGTCCTGCATCTGGGATGCCGGGGGGACCGACCGCATCACCAATGCCGGCTCCGACCTCGCCTGCGTGATCGACCTGCGCGCAGCCCCGCTCACCGGGCCCAATGCCGGCGGCCATGTCTCCCAGGCGCGGTCCGTGATCGGCGGCTTCACCATCGCCAACGGCGTCGTGATCGAAAACGCCACCGGCGGAACAGCCGCCGACAGGATCACCGGAAACGGCGCGGACAACCGCCTTGCCGGCGGGCGCGGCGACGACACGCTCTCGGGCGGCGGCGGGGATGACATCCTCCTTGGCGGCGCGGGCCGGGACAGGCTCACCGGCGGGGCGGGGGATGACGTCTTCGTCTTCGAACACGCCCCGACCGCCGTCAACCGGGAAACGATCACGGATTTCACCGCCCGGGACGACACGATCCGGCTCGAGGGCAACGACTTCTCCGGGCTCCGCTCCGGCGCGCTCGCCGGTTCGGCCTTTGTCCGCAATGCCTCGGGGAATGCGGCAGACAGGTCAGACCGCATCATCTATGAAACCGACACGGGCAAGCTCTGGTTCGACCGCGACGGGACAGGCAGCGCCGCCAAGGTCCATTTCGCCACGCTCGACAGCCGGATTTCGCTGACCGAGGCCGATTTCTTCGTGTTCTGACGCGTGCGGGCGCAACGGCGCCCGCCACAGCCATCGCGCATCAGGCTTGACCAATTCGCGGTAATCGCCTTTGTTA
>JBEIDZ010000186.1:0-5994 GCA_040383215.1 Paracoccaceae bacterium
CAAGCACACGAACAACGGAATGCTGTCACCCGTTGACTTCGAAATCAGGCAGCAGAAACTGAACGAGGAAGGTGTCTAGGAAACTAGGGGCACCTCAGGAGGGCGATTGTGGTTGTCAGATGCAGGGCGAAACCTGCGGGGGTCTGATAGGCGAGGGCCGAGTGGGGCCGCGCGGTGTTGGAGTCGGTCACCCAGGCGGTGATCAGGTCGCGGGCATGGGCGAGGTTTCGCAACAGCGTTTCGTTGAGAAATTCGTCCCGCATCTGGCCGTTGAAACTCTCGACGAACCTATTCTGCATCGGCTTTCCCGGCGCGATGGAGTGCCACTCGATCTTGTGTCCATGGCGTAGCACATCAGGTGATCGCCTCCAGAAACGGCCGGTTGCCTGCCATCAGCCCCGCATCTACGGTCAGCGTCGTGCCGGTGATACCGCTGGCAGCGGGCGAGGCCAGGAACGCCACAGCGGCGGCGACCTCGTCGGTGGTGACGATCCGGCCCAGCGGATAGATCGCCGCGAGCTTGTCCAGGATCGCAGGATCGGCCGCCAGGCGGTGCTCCCAGGCGGCGGTGCGGATCGAGGCGGGGATGACCGCATTGGAGCGGATGCCGTGCCGTCCTTCCTCGACTGCAATGGCGCGCGACCAGGCCAGCATCGCGGCCTTGGCGGCAGAATAGGGCGGGTTGCCATGGTGGGCGAGCGCGTTGACCGAAGAGACGAAGACAAAGGCGCGGTTGCCGGTTCCCGCACGCATGGCGGGCAGGAAGGCTTGGGTGAAATGCGCAGCCCCGGTGAAGTTGCGCGCCAGTTCATCCTCGACCGCATCGGGGGTGCAAAGGCCAAGGGTCTCGGCCCGCGTCCAGCCCGCGTTCGAAATCACGACCGACGGTGTGCCCCCGGCAAGGATCGCCGCGGCGGCCGCAAGTGTTGCGGCGCGGTCACGCAGGTCGAAATGGCAGGCCTCGCCCGCCAGGTCGGCTCCCGGCAGGTCGCAGGCCACGACCTCTGCCCCCAGCCCCGCGAATGTGGCGCAAAGCGCACGCCCCACGCCGCCACCAGCCCCGGTCACGACCACCCTTGCGCCTTTCACGTCGATCATGCGCGGCTCCTCGCATGTCCGGGCGAGGCCATCAGGACCGGGGCGGCAAGACGAGGATGGGTCATGGCAGGGGCAGTCATCGGAGCCTGCCGTGCGCCTCTGTCGCCTGCGGTCCCCGTGTTCGATGCAGTCTGTGCCGAGGACGTCCCGCAGCTTCCGGCACTGTCGTCCGCCGCCGAGATGCGGCTGATGACCGGCACCGCGGTCGGGATCGGAGCCATCGCCTAGGCCCCCCGCTGGTCCGGGCCGCCCCAGACGGTGACAGGCAGCCCGACCATCCGGGCCTTCAGCTGCAACGCGACGTGGCGGGAATAGAACCGCGACAGGGCCAGGTTGCCGCCATGAAACCAAAGGTTGCTGACGGCCGTCGGCTTCCACATGTTGCGCAGCTCGCCCAGCCAGGGTCCGGGGTCGCCCCGCACGCCGGACCCAAGGCCCCAGCAGGGTCCGACCCGCTCTGCCGCGTCCTCGGATACGACGCCCGCCACGGTGCGGTGCATCGACTGATACCCCGTGCAGGCCACCACCACATCTGCCGCAACCGTCTGCCCATCTTCCAGAACCAGCCCCTCGGGCACAACCCGCGCGACACCCTGTCCGGCGATCACCCCCGATCTGGCCGGTGGCGATCAGCTCGGACGCGCCCACGTCGATGTAATAGCCCGACGCCGTCCGCAGCGCCTTCATCATCAGGCCCGAATCGTCCTCGCCGAAGTCAAGCTGCATCCCCGAGGCGGCAAGTCGGGCGTAGAACCCCGCATCCTGCGCGCGGATACGCTGGTAGAGGGAACGCTGGCCTTCGGTGAAACGCGAAAACGGTGTGGCGGCCGACAGAAGGTCGGCCCGGTCGACGTCGATGCCACGCGCGACAGCCTCTTCGGAGTAGATGTCGAATCCAAACTCCATCAGCGTCTCGGACCGCACCACGCAGGTCGATGACCGCTGGATCAGCGTGACCTCGGCCCCTGCCTCCCACAGGTCCACGGCGACGTCATGCGCGCTGGAGGCCGCGCCCACCACCAGCGCCCGCTTGCCGGAAAAGGCGCGACCCTCCTGATAGGCGCTGGAATGCATCAGCGTTCCGGCAAAGCTGTCGGCCCCCGGCCAGTCGATGGCCCGGGGCGGGCCATAGGCACCGGTGGCAAAGACCAGCTCCACGGGATGCACGACGCTGGTGCCCCCGCCCTCGCGGCGCACCGTCACCCTCCAGCGGTCACCCTGCCAGACGGCGCTTTCGACGGATGACGATAGCCAGATGTCAAGGTCCAGCGCCAGCGCATAGGCCTCGAGCCAGTCACCCATCTGGTCCTTGGGGCAGAACACCGGCCAATGCGCCGGGAACGGGATGTAAGGCAGATGGTCGTACCAGACCGGATCATGCAGGACGAGGCTGCGGTAGCGGTTGCGCCAGCTGTCGCCGGCGCGCGGGTTCCGCTCGACGACCAGCGCTGGGACATCGAGCGCCTTGAGCCGCGCGGCCAGCGCAAGCCCCCCCTGACCGCCGCCGATGATCAGGACCTGCGGCTGGTCCTCGACCCCCAGGCATGCACGGCGGCGGGCGCGGGCTTCGGACCAGGTCTCGCGGGCGCGGCTGGCCCTGTGAACGATGCCCCGCGGCCGTGTCGCGCCGCGCGCCTCTTCATGGCCGGTCAGGTCGGCAATGGCGGTGAACAGCACATCTGCCAGCCCGTCGCGCAAGGTCAACCGCCCCGTGCCCTGCGCGGTGGCGGTGGAAAAGGCAACCCAGGCGCTCTCGGCCCCATCCTCGCCTTCGGACGGGCCGACGCGGTGCCAGCCGACTGGCGTGGTGCGGGCCAGGCAGTCGCCCAGCATGGCCGCGATACGGTCAGGGCCTTCCAGTGTCACGATGTTCCAGGTGAAGGCGAGCAGGTCCCGCCACGCCGCATCAGGGCGAAAGAGCGCCACTGCCCCCGCCACATCGCCCGCCTGCAAGACAGCGTCGAACCGGGTCAGCCAGCGGTCGATGGCGGCATCGGTCATGGCTCAGTCTCCCAGCGGTTCCAGCGCCGCACCTCTGCGATGCGTCTGGATGGCGTACTTGATCCGCCGCAGGTTTTCACGCGCGGGCGGGCCGATCGTATAGCCTGTGGCGGCGGCCAAGAGGTCGATCACTGCCAGAAAGGCAAAGCGCGAGGCAGATGGCTTCAGCGTGTCGGGGTATTCCGGCACTGCCACGGTCAGCGCCACGTCTGCCGCGCGGGCGAGGTCGCTGCCCGGCGTGGTGATGGCGATGGTCGCGGCGCGGTGGTGCCGCGCCATCTCGACAGCCTCGATCACTTCGCGCGTGCGCCCGGTCGCCGAAATGGCGACAAAGGCATCGCCGGGACGGCAGGTCGCCACCATCATCCGCGCCAGATAGGGGTCCTTGAGCGCGGTCACGCCAAGGCCATAGCGAAACAGCCGGTTCTGCGTTTCTTCGGCCAGAGACGAGGAGGACCCGCCAAGACCCAGCGCAAACACCCGGCCGCCCGATTGCGCGAGAAGCCCCGCCGCCTGCATCAGCAGGGCGGGATCAAGCTGCCGTTCGACCACGTGGATCGCCGCGCGCGCCTCGGACAGGACCGAGTCCCAGAACGGTGGCAGCGCGGCATCGGAGGGGTTCGATGGCGTCGCATCGGCGGCGAGATAGAGATCCCCCACCACCAGCGACCGCGCCAGTTGCAGCTTGAAGTCGCGCACCCCCTCGCAACCGATGGCACGGCAGAACCGGGTGACGGTGGGTTGGCTCACGCCCGCGCGGACGGCGATGTCGGCGTTCGACGCGCCGACCGCGGCCTGCACATCGGACAGCACCGCATCGGCTACCGACTGTTCGGCAGGGCGCAGATCAGGATAGCCATCCTTGATCCGGGCGATGATGTCCGGCACCGGCAGACGCCGTCTTGCGGCCTGTTCCGCGCGCATCCTTCCCCCCGCCAATACCTCGTTCACATCGCCAGTATCCCGGCCATCGGTTGTGCAGGTCAAGCCCCGTGTTGGAAACTTACATGACCCTGCGCGACATTCGCCTATGTAAAACATGGCGGTATTTCTGCCCAACCGCCGAATCATTGACAGCAATGTAAGTCTGCAACATAGTTTGGCTGGGCCAGGTTGCGGGTTTGCAGAGGTCTGCTGAGCGGGGGCGGATGGCAGCAGTGACAGAAGGCGCAAGGCTCAGCATTCGCGGCGCGGGCAAGCGTTATGGCAATCTTCAGGCCATAGCCGATGTCACCTTCGACGTCGGCCGCAACACTATCGTGTCCATCGTCGGACCGTCCGGTTGCGGCAAGACCACGCTTCTGTGGTCGATGTCGGGCCTGCATGGCCTGACCGACGGCGAGGTGCTTCTGGAGGGCAGGGCGATCACCGGTCCGCATCCCGAAATCGGACTTGTGTTTCAGGAAGCCAACCTTCTGCCCTGGCGCAACCTGATGCAGAACATCCTGTTCCCCTGGGAGATCAAGCGCCAGACGCCGGACATGGACTGGATCGACCACCTGCTGGACCGGGTCGGTCTCAAGGGGTTCGAGGCACGGATGCCGCGTGAATTGTCGGGCGGCATGCAGCAGCGCGCCTCCATCGTGCGCGCTCTGTCGCTGCGGCCTTCAGTGCTTCTGATGGACGAACCCTTTGGCGCGCTCGATGCCTTCACCCGCGAAGAGATGAACCGTCTGGTCGAGGAAATCTGGCTGGAAACCCAGACCACCATCGTCTTCATCACCCATTCGATCGAGGAGGCGATCTTCCTTTCGGACCGGGTGCTGGTACTGTCCAAGCGGCCGGGGCGGGTGATGGCCGACTACCCGGTACCGTTTCCCCGTCCGCGCAGTCTTGAAACCATGGCCAGCCGCGAGGTGTTCGACCTGATGAACCGGATCAAGTCCGACATCTACAGCCAGACCACCCAGCGCGCCGCGGCGGAGTAACGACGATGAGTGATGCCATCCCCGAATTCCACAAGGCGCAGCCGGGTGCCGGGGTCGGCCTGTCGAGCGTGTCTCTGGCGGCCGGCAGCGGCACAAGGACCCGGCAGGAGATTGCCATCATCATCCTTGTCGCCGTAATCGTGATCGGCGGTCTGGAATTCCTGCTGCGCTGGTTCGAGGTGCCGCACTACATCCTGCCGCCGCCATCGGCCATCGCAGCGGCGCTGGTCAGGGAGTTTCCGCTGCTTCTGCCGCATCTGCGCGACACGCTGATCTGCCTGTTCGCCGGTTTTGGCATCGGGGCCAGCATCGGCCTGGTGCTGGCCGCAGTGGTCACGCAGAAACCCTTTGTGGAAAAGGTGATCACGCCTTACATCCTGATCCTGGTCACGACGCCGATGCTGGCGCTGGTGCCGCTGCTGATCCTGCGGTTCGGGTTCGGCTATACGCCCCGGATCATTGCCGTGGCGCTGGCGGCCGGACCGATGGTGATGATCAACTCTGCCACCGGGTTTCGCCGAACCGACAGCGCCAAGATCGCGCTGGCGCGCAGCTATGGCGCATCCGTCCTGCAGATCTTCTGGAAGATCCGCGCGCCCATGGCCTTGCCGATGATCCTTGTCGGGCTGATGATCGGTGCGATCTTTGGCCTTCTCACCTGTGTGGGCGCGGAAATGGTTGGCGGCGGGTTCGGCCTTGGCAACCGTCTGACGACCTATTCGAGCATGATCAACATGCCCGAGTTCTTTGCGGTGATCATGATCCTGTCGATCATTGGCATCCTTCTCTACCTCATGTTTTTCCTGATCGGCAAGAAGTGGGCAAGCTGGGAAACCTGAGGCAAACCCGGCGCAATCCAAGACAACAAGGAGTGACCGAGATGACCATTCTCAAGACCGGCCCCGGGCTTTCCCGGCGCAAACTGCTGCAGATCACGGGCGGCGGCATCGTGATTTCGGGCCTTGGC
>JBEIDZ010000187.1:0-5989 GCA_040383215.1 Paracoccaceae bacterium
ATCGGCTCGGTCGTTGCTGCGGTACTGGTCGAGGGTTGGACGGTTGAAGCAGCCGGTGGCAGTAGTAAGTGTCCGGATCCGGTCGAGGATCCTGGATTTGGTGGAGCTACCGGGGCTGCCGGTGCTGACCGCGGGGATGTCGAGCCCGCGGGCGGCGACGTCGGAGGCGATCAGGAAACGCACCCGTCCGTCGCGGAAACCGTCAAGCGTGCGCATGCGCTGCGATTGGTCGAGGTCGCCATGGATCGGCTCGGCATTGTAGCCGTATTTCTTCAGCGACTTGGCGAGGATGTCGACCTCGGTCTTGCGGTTGCAGAAGATGATGGCGTTGCTGCAGGCCTCGCCCTCGGCGTCGATCACGGCGCGCAGCACGGCGCGCTTGTCGCTGCCTTCGTTCTCGCGCTTGCTGGCGCGCAGGTGGATCACGGCCTGGGCGATGTTTTCGCCCGTGGTCGCGGCGCGGGCGACCTCGATCCGGGCGGGGCTGTGCAGGAAGGTGTTGGTGATGCGCTCGATCTCGGGCGCCATGGTGGCCGAGAAGAAGAGCGTCTGCCGGGTGAACGGGGTGAGGTTGAAGATGCGTTCGATATCGGGGATGAAGCCCATGTCGAGCATGCGGTCAGCCTCGTCCACGACCATGATCTGCACGCCGGTGAGCAGGAGCTTGCCGCGTTCGAAATGGTCGAGCAGCCGGCCGGGCGTGGCGATCAGCACGTCGACGCCGCGGTCGATCAGGGCATCCTGGTCCTTGAAGCTGACGCCGCCGATGAGCAGCGCCTTGGAGAGCTTGAGGTGGCGGGCGTATTTGTCGAAATTCTCGGCCACCTGCGCGGCGAGTTCCCGGGTCGGGCAGAGCACGAGGCTGCGCGGCATGCGCGCCCGCGCCCGGCCGCGACCGAGGAGCGTGATCATCGGCAGCACGAAGCTGGCCGTCTTGCCGGTGCCGGTCTGCGCGATGCCGAGCACATCGCGCCCTTGAAGCGCGGGGGGATCGCGCCGGCCTGGATCGGGGTGGGGGTGGTGTAGCCGGATTCGGCCACGGCCTGCAGAACCTTCGGATCGAGGTTCAGGTCGGAAAACTGGGTCATGCGCGTCCTGCGTGGCCGGGTCTTCGGAACCCGGCGGTGGGGTGGGACGCAAGGGGGCCGCGCGTCCCGGCGTCTTGCCTGCCGGATTGCAGGTAGGTCGCTGCTAGTGCCTTTCGTAGTTCAGGTCAAGTGCGGGGCGCGATTGACGGGGCGGGCAGGATCGGCTTGGCTGGGAGCCGCAGCCAGCAAGAGGAGAGCGCCGATGGCCATCACCAATACCGCGACCGCCCACTGGATCGGGACGCTGAAAGAGGGCGGGGGGAGGCTGGCCACCGGTTCGGGCGCGGTGACAGGGCTGGCTTACGACTTTCGCAAGCGGTTCGAAGGGGCGGCGGGCACCAATCCCGAGGAACTTGTCGGGGCGGCGCATGCGGCCTGCTATGCGATGTTTCTGTCGGCCCTGATGTCGGGCGAAGGGATCGCGGGGATCGATGTCAAGGCGACGGCAACCGTCACGCTCGACCCCTCGACCGAGGGCAGCCCGACGGTGACGAAGTCGCATCTGGACGTCGTGGTGAAGGGAAGTGCCGCGGCGGATGACATCGTGGCGCTGGCCGAAAAGGCGAAGGCGGCCTGCCCGATCTCGAAGCTGCTGAACGCGGAGGTGTCTTTGTCGGTCAGGGTGGAATAGGCGCGCGAGGGTCTTCGGCGCGTCCCTTCGGGGGCGGTGCGCGTGGGTTTCACCCACCTTACGGGGTTCGCGGCGCGCGTGGGTTTCACCCACCCTACGGAGCCGGCGGCGGGTCGGGCGGTCCCGCCCGGCGGGACGTGGTGCAGGATGTCGGGCCGGGGGGCGCGTCAGGTCATCATTTCCTTGGTCGCGGTCAGCCGGACCCCGGGGTAGTCGCGGGTGACGCGGTCGATGTCCCATTGCAGGCGGGTCAGAAACACGGTGTCGCCGTCATTGTCATGGGCGATGTGCTGCTTGTTGCGGGCGACGAAATCCTCGACCGCCTCGCGCGGGCCCGAGACCCAGCGGGCCGAGGTGAACTGGGTCGCCTCGAAGCGGACGGGCAGGCCGTATTCGCCCTCGATCCGGCTGGCCAGCACCTCGAACTGCAGCTGGCCCACGACGCCGACGATATAGCCCGAGCCGATCATCGGCTTGAAGACCTTGGCTGCACCTTCCTCGGCGAATTGCATGAGCGCCTTTTCGAGGTGCTTGGCCTTCATCGGGTCGCCCGCGCGGACGGTCTGCAGAAGCTCGGGCGCGAAGGAGGGGATGCCGGTCACGCGCAGCGTCTCGCCCTCGGTCAGGGTGTCGCCGATGCGCAGCTGACCGTGGTTGGGGATGCCGATGATGTCGCCGGCCCAGGCCTCCTCGGCCAGTTCGCGGTCGGCGGCGAGGAAGAGGACGGGGTTGGTGACCGTCATCGGCTTGCCTGCGCGGACATGGGTCAGCTTCATGCCGCGCAGGAAATGGCCCGAGGCGAGGCGCAGGAAGGCGACGCGGTCGCGGTGGCGGGGGTCCATGTTGGCCTGGACCTTGAAGACAAAGCCGGTGACAGCGGCTTCTTCGGGCAGGATCGCACGGGGTTCGGCGCGCTGGGGCTGGGGTTCGGGGCCGTGTGCGCCGATCCCGTCCATCAGTTCCTTCACGCCGAAGGAGTTGATCGCCGAGCCGAACCAGATGGGCGTCATGTGGCCTTCGAGTACGGCGCGGCGGTCGAAGGCCGGCAGGAGCGCGCGGGCCATCTCGATCTCTTCGCGCAGGCGGGAGAGCAGGACGGCGGGCACATGTTCGGCCATGCGGGGGTCGTCGAGCCCGTCAATCCGGATCGATTGAGCGACGCGGTTGCGGTCGGCGCGGTCCATGAGGTCGAGCCGGTCATGCAGGAGGTCGTAGCAACCGATGAAGTCGCGCCCCTGGCCGATGGGCCAGGTGGCGGGCGTCACGTCGATAGCGAGGTTTTCCTGGATTTCGTCGATGATCTCGAAGGTGTCGCGGCTTTCGCGGTCCATCTTGTTGCAGAAGGTCAGGATCGGCAGGTCGCGCAGGCGGCAGACCTCGAAGAGCTTGCGGGTCTGGGATTCGACGCCCTTGGCACCGTCGATGACCATGACGGCGGCGTCGACGGCAGTCAGCGTCCGATAGGTATCCTCGGAAAAGTCGGAATGGCCCGGCGTGTCGACCAGGTTGAAGCGGTAATGCCCGTAGTCGAAGGACATGGCCGAGGCCGAGATCGAGATGCCGCGGTCCTTTTCCATCTGCAGGAAATCCGACCGGGTGCGGCGCGCCTCGCCCTTGGCGCGGACCTGGCCGGCCATCTGGATCGCGCCGCCGAAGAGCAGGAACTTTTCGGTCAGCGTGGTCTTGCCGGCGTCGGGATGCGAGATGATCGCAAAGGTCCGGCGGCGGGCGATTTCGGGCGGGAGGGGCGCGCGGTTCGTCATGCCTCGCGCCTATAGCAAAGCAGGAGCGGAGGGCAATCCAATGCCACGGAGATGATATTGCCTGACAGTTGAAGGTCACCCGACGTTGCGGGTCGCAGGATGCGACAGGAGGATGCAAAGATGCGGGCGACGGAACCTGGAGGATCGACCATATGGCTTGTGCTGGCGGCCCTGGCAGGATGTTCGACCTCGGCCTCCGTCGATGACGGAGTCGTGCGGTACAACGATGCTGCATACACTTACAATGCACTGCGCGAGGATGTCCTGGCCATGCCTCCAAGCACCGCCATCGATATGCCGACGGTCGGCTCGGCCACCTATGAGGGAAAGGCTGTGCTGCGGTCGGATGTAGCCGATATGGCGCTTGTCGGCGATGCCCGCATCACAGCGGATTTCACCGATGGAACGATGTCGGGCAGCCTCGGCAGTTTCGCCGGGACGGTGGGCGGAGCCGACTACGGCGATTTCAGTGGATCCATTGCGATCAGGGACGGAGCGATCGGGGTCGCCTCGGCCAGCGGTCTGACGGCCGGCATCACGGGGGACCTTACCAACGGCGAAGACCGGATAAGGATCGACGGTGGGATTGTCGGGGATTTCCGGTCGGACGGGATCATGAATGCGGCCGGACTGACGGCCCGTGATACGGCCGATACCACGGTCTTCATCAATGGAGTGGAACGCGACGCAGACCTCGGGATCGTGGCAATCCGCTAGGCTTTGTCCAGAGTCTCCGTCCCTTCCTGATGTCGCGCGCGCGGTGTCACCGAGGGTTGGTGTCTTCTTCTGCGCACGGGATCGCCCACGTCAGAGGATGTCCTGGACGGGGGCCAGCGTCCCGAAGCGTCATCCGCGCAGGGCGGGACAGCATCACGATCAGGTTGGCGGCCCGAGTTCTTGCCAGCATGGGGACTTGCGCGAAGTCTCGGCGGGCATGGCGTTCCCTGGCCGGTCGCCCGGACCCGATCACTCCGCCCCAGAAGCGCGGCGCAGCAGATCGACGGCATCCGGTACGGAAAGGAGGCTTTCCTTCACCTCGTAGCCGTGGTGGGGACGGTAGTCGTTTCGCAGGACCCCGATGCCTTCGGGCAGGGCGGCCCGTGTCCGGGGGTCGATCAGCAGAGACTCTGTCGCTATCCCTTCGGCGTAGATGATCTGGTGTTCGTCGAAGAGCAGCAGGAAATAGTCGGTGTAGCCGCCTTCGATCTGCAGTACGGAACTGCCGTTGACGAGGTGGCGGACCTTGACCAGGATTTCCGGTCGCCCCGCTCCCAGCCGATCTTGCCGCTGGTAGACGAAGACGCGGTGATCGGGCGACAGGACCAGGTCGTTTTCGTTGTTGAGTGCGCCCTTGCGGATCATCACCGGGGCGAAGGCTCCCACGGCACGGATCGTGTTCCGGCCAATCCAGCGGATGGCCTGCGGGCCGTCGTCTCGGGTCAGCACGAGGTCGCCCGGCTCGAGCGCTTCTATGGGTTTCTGTTCGCCGGAGGCCATTGTGATGAGCGTTCCGCGGGTAAAGGCGACACAGCTTGCTTCGGCGAAACGGGTCGTTGCCGTCTGTCTGTCGATCCCGACCAGCCGGTAATCAGTCCGTGGCAGCAACGACCCGAACGGAAGGAGATAGACGGCCACAGCGGCTGTCTCTTCGACTTCGACAAGGATGATCGCCTCGATAAGCTTGCCGTCAGGCACCATCAGAGTCACGCAGCAGTCGAAATGGAGCTTGTTGCCGGGTGTTCCGGTGTCGCTCTCTCGGGCGACAACAAAGCTTTCCCCGCGTGGTGCGATCTCGATCGTGAGACCGCAGCGTTCCGCATTGTCGGCCAGCCTGTAGACATCGTCCATCACCAGTTCGTCTGCGAAAGACAACATGTCGCCTTCGGCAACCCCCACAGACACCGACAGGTCGCGTGCGGGGTGGACAAGGAGCGTCTGGGTCAACGGCTGGTTTGTGGACATCAGTTGCCTGCGCAAGACACGGAAAGCGGGAGCCGGGAAAGGCTGGCGGGATTCACGGTGAAGGGTCGGACATAAGTCTTGATGACCCGTGGACGCGCCCGACCCTGCCACATATCCTTGATGATCATGCCTGGTCAACGCGGGTCGGGCCTGGCCGCGTCTGTCGGAATGCGGGCGTGGAGCGGCATTGGGGAGAAACGGAATGGATCTCGGAATCGCCGGTAAACGCGCGCTGGTATGTGCCGGGTCGCGCGGTCTTGGCCGCGGGGTCGCCGAGGCGCTGGCGGCGGCGGGTTGCGACATCGTCCTGAACGCGAGGGCTGAAGAGACGCTGGCTCAGACCGCCGCCGCGCTGCGCGATGCACATGGGGTCGAGGTGACAGAGGTGGCGGCAGACGTTACCGACGAAGCGGGCCGGGCACGCGTCCTTCAGGTGGCAGGCGCTGTAGAGCTCCTGATCACAAATGCCGGCGGGCCGCCGCCGGGCCAGTGGTCTGATTGGGGCCGGGAGGATTTCATCCGGGCGCTGGATGCCAACATGCTCA
>JBEIDZ010000188.1:0-5964 GCA_040383215.1 Paracoccaceae bacterium
ACATCGGTGGGTTAAGGCCGCGTGCGTTGCGCCGCGCGCGGGGAAGGGGCCGGTGCGTTTCACCCAACCTCCGGGTTGTGGGCGGGTACGGCAGGGTGTGACGGCGTCGGGCCGGCGAAGAGCCCTGTCGCCTGCGCTTGCGCTCCGGCCGTCGCAAGGTGCGGGCCGGGGTATGGGCGGAGGTGGCGCGTTCGGGAGAGGGTGCGCGGGTTTCATGGAGCCCGCGGGTGGGATGTGAAGAGCCGCAGGATTTCGGCGGTATGACGAAATCCTGCTGCGCCCGCCCATCGGGCGGCGGGCGCAAAGACGCGCCCGCCTGGGCGGCCGCATCAGGATTTGGCACTGTCGGGATGGCGGAGAGTCCTATCGCCTTCGCGTGTGCTTCGGCGATTGGCCCGCGCGGGGTGCCACTGGCACCCCGCTGGGCGCGGGCCAGGGTGTGGGGTGGAGGGCTTGCGCTTGGGCGGGACCGCGTGGGTTTCACCCACCAGAGAGGTGGGTTTCACCCACCCTACGGATCGGTGGTCGAGAGCCGCAGGATTTTGGCGATATGACAAAATCCCGGCCCATGCCCGCCCTGCCGGGGGCGGGCACGCCTTCGGCGCACCCGCCGGGCGGGCGCGTCAGGATTTGGCACCGTCAGGCGGGCGGAGAGCCCTGTCGCCTGCGCTCGCGCTCCGGCGATGGGCCAGCGCAGGGTGCCACTGGCACGTCGCTGGGTGCGGGCCGGGGGGTGGATGGAGATGCGGCGCATGTCACGGGGCGAGCGGAGTCATGCCGGCGCAGCAGAGCCGCAGGATTCAAGACCGTTCAGGCTGGCGCAGAGCCATGTCGCCTGCGCTTGCGCCTCCCGGGATCGCCCCGCTTGACGTGCCACCGGCACGTCGCAAGACGCTGGCCGGGGTGTGGGGAGGCTGGGGTGGGTTTGGGGTCGGGGGCGCGGGTTTCACCCACCCGAGAGGTGGGTTTCACCCACCCTGCGGAGCCCTCCCCTCGTGCGGGCTTCATGTCTCGCCCAACGCGAAGGGCGCCGAAGGGCGCCCTTCGTTGACAAGTCCGGAACCTGGGAGGAGTCAGACTCCCGGCCGCGGCCTCAGCAGGAATAGTACATCTTGTACTCGATCGGGTGGGGCGTGTGTTCGAAGGCATAGACCTCGTCCCACTTGAGCGCCATGTAGGCTTCGAGCTGATCCCTGGTGAAGACATTGCCGGCGAGCAGGAAGTCGTGGTCCTTCTCGAGTTCCTGCAGCGCCTCGCGCAGTGAGCCGCAGACGGTCGGGATCTGGGCCAGTTCCTCGGGCGGCAGGTCGTAGAGGTCCTTGTCCGAGGATGGGCCGGGGTCGATCTTGTTGCGGATCCCGTCGATGCCGGCCATCAGCAGAGCGGCAAAGGCCAGATAGGGATTGGCGGAGGGATCGGGGAAGCGCGCTTCGATGCGCTTGGCCTTGGGCGATTCGGCCCATGGAATGCGGATGCAGCCGGAGCGGTTGCGGGCCGAGTAGGCGCGCAGCACCGGCGCCTCGAAGCCGGGGATCAGGCGCTTGTAGCTGTTGGTGCCGGGGTTGGTGATGGCGTTGAGCGCCTTGGCATGCTTGAGGATGCCGCCGATGTACCAGAGCGCCTCCTGGCTCAGGTCGGCATACTTGTCGCCGGCAAAGAGCGGCTTGCCGTCCTTCCAGATCGACTGGTTGACATGCATGCCCGATCCGTTGTCGCCGGCGATGGGCTTGGGCATGAAGGTCGCGGTCTTGCCATAGGCCTGGGCCACGTTGTGGATGACGTATTTGTATTTCTGGATTTCGTCGGCCTGCTTGGTCAGCGTGCCGAAGATCACCCCGAGTTCGTGCTGGGTCGAGGCGACCTCGTGGTGGTGCTTGTCGACCTTCATGCCCATCCGCTTCATCGTGGACAGCATTTCAGACCGCAGGTCCTGGCCGTCGTCGATGGGGTTGACGGGGAAGTAGCCACCCTTGATGCCGGGCCGGTGGGCCATGTTGCCGGATTCGAATTCGGCGTCCGAGTTCCAGGCGGCATCGATCCCGTCGACCTGGAACGAGACCTTGTTCATCGTGACCGAGAAGCGGACGTCGTCGAAGATGAAGAATTCGGCCTCGGGACCCATGTAGGCGGTATCGCCGATCCCGGTGGACTTGAGGTAGGCTTCTGCCTTGATCGCGGTCGAGCGCGGATCGCGGTCGTAGGGTTCCATCGTGTCGGGTTCGACGACGTTGCAATGCACGCAGATGGTCTTTTCGGCATAGAAGGGGTCGACATAGGCCGAAGACGTATCGGGCATGAGCTTCATGTCGGACTGGTCGATCGACTTCCAGCCGGCGATCGAAGAGCCGTCGAACATGAAGCCTTCCTCGATGAAGTCTTCATCCACCAGATCGGCCACCACGGTGACGTGCTGAAGCTTGCCCCGGGGGTCGGTGAAGCGGATGTCGACGTAGTCGGCCGCCTCCTCCTTGATCATGTTCAGTAGTTTGTCCTTGCTCATGTCTGCGGGTTCCCTTTCAGAAACAAAGGTGTGGAAGATGATCGGGTCAGAGCGCGTCGTCGCCCGATTCCCCGGTCCGGATACGGATGGCCTGTTCGACGGGCGAGACGAAAATCTTGCCGTCGCCGATCTTGTCGGTCTTGGCCGCGCCGATGATGGCGGCAATCGCGCCTTCGACCTGGTCGTCGGCCAGGACCACTTCGAGCTTGACCTTGGGCAGGAAGTCGACGACGTATTCGGCCCCCCGGTAGAGTTCGGTGTGCCCCTTCTGGCGGCCGAAACCCTTGACCTCGACGACCGAGAGCCCCTGGACGCCGACCTCCTGAAGGGCTTCCTTCACCTCGTCGAGCTTGAAGGGCTTGATGATCGCCTCGATCTTTTTCACGGTCAGCGACTCCTTGAAAAGTTGCTGGCAGGCGTGAGACCATTTTCACCGGAGCGCGACAATTCGAGATGGGTGGGTCGTGCTGGCGGCGATCGGGAAACCGGAGCGACCGCAAGGCAATTAGGCGTATCGCCTGTTTTTCGGGCAATCTGTGAACGGAGGTGTGAGTGCTGTGCTCGGCCTGATGACAGCGGCGGAGATGCGGGCGACCGAGGCTGTGGCCATGGCCTCGGGGGAGGTCACGGGACTTGCCCTGATGGAGCGGGCGGGGGAGGGGGTCGTGGCGGCCATCGCGGCGATGTGGCCGGAGGGAACGGGGGGGCCTGCGGTCGTGCTGTGCGGGCCGGGCAATAACGGCGGGGACGGTTTCGTCATCGCGCGGCATCTGGCGGCCGCCGGGCGGGATGTCGCCCTGTTCCTGTTCGGCGAGGCCGACGCCTTGCCGCAGGATGCGCGGGCCAATGCGCTGCGCTGGCGGCAGGATGGCGGCGCGGTCGGCCGGATCGGCAGCGGTGCGAAAGGAGGCGAGGCGGCAGAAAAGGCGATCGGGGGGGCGGGTCTGGTGGTCGATGCGCTGTTCGGGATCGGTCTGTCGCGGCCGTTGCCGCCGGTCCTGTGCGCCCTGGCCGCGGATGTCGCGCGGGTGCGGTGCGCGGGTGCGCGGGTCGTGGCGGTGGATGTGCCGAGCGGGCTTTGCGCTGACAGCGGGCGGCCCCTTGGGACCGCCTTCGCCGCCGACCTGACGGTGACCTTTCATGCCGAGAAGCTCGGCCATCGTCTGGCCGAGGGTCCGGCCCATTGCGGTGCGGTGCGGGTGGTCGATCTTGGACTGTCGGGACCGCCGGCCGGCGTGACGCTGACGCAGCCCGGCGCGGCGGACCTGCGGCGGCTGGGCAAGGGGAGCGGTCACAAATATGGCCACGGCCATGCCCTGATCCTGGCGGGTGGCGCCGGGCATGGGGGCGCCGCACGGCTGGCAGCGCGGGGGGCGCTGCGGGTCGGGGCGGGGCTTGTCACGCTTGGCGTGCCGCCCGAGGCGATGGCGGAGAACGCGGCCCAGGTGAACGCGGTCATGCTGGCGGAGGTTCCGACGGCGGATGCGCTTGGCGAAAGGCTGGAAGATGCGCGGATCGCGGCGATCTGCATCGGACCGGGGCTGGCCCCCGGCAGGGCCGGGGCGGCGTTGCTGCGTGTCTGCCTGAGGTCAGGGCGACCGATGGTGGCCGATGCGGGGGCGATCACCATCATGGCGGGGCATGCGGACTTGCGCGGGGCGGGCCATGCCGGATGTGTCCTGACCCCGCATGATGCCGAGTTCCGGCGGCTTTTTCCCGACATCGGGGCGCGACTTGCGGAGGCGCCCGTGGCGGGGCCGGCCTTTTCGCGGGTGGATGCCGCGCGCATGGCGGCGGCGCGGTCGGGCTCTGTGGTGCTGCTCAAGGGGCCCGATACGGTCATTGCGGGCCCTGACGGACGGTGCAGCGTCCATTCCGCGGCCTATGGGCGCGAGGCGGGCTGGCTGGCCACGGCAGGGTCGGGCGATGTGCTGGCGGGGTTCATCACGGGGCTGATGGCGCGGGGGCTCGGGCCGTTCGAGGCCGCGCAGACGGGTGCCTGGCTGCATGTGGAATGCGCCCGCGCCTTTGGCCCGGGTCTGATCGCCGAGGACCTGCCCGACATGCTGCCGGCGGTGTACCGGGCTGCGGGTCTGTGAGGGACGGGTTGGCGGGTGTCGTGCATCCGTGCGGGGGCGCCGGTCCCTGACCATCGGTCGCATGATTTCCGCTCGCATCCTGTCGGAGGCTTTGCTAGAGAGCGGTCAATCGGGGCGGGACCTTCGGGGCGCGTCCACGTTTTGCGCGCGGGTATGGCGAAACTGGTAGACGCACCAGATTTAGGTTCTGGCGCCGCAAGGCGTGGGGGTTCGAGTCCCTTTACCCGCACCAGGATCATCGGAAGGAAGAAGGACGCGACATGCAGGTCATCGAGACCCTGAACGAAGGTTTGAAGCGCGGTTATGCCATCAAGGTCACGGCGGCCGAACTTGAGGAGAAGGTGCAGGCCAAGCTGCGCGAGGCCCAGCCCGAAATCGCGATGAAGGGCTTTCGCAAGGGCCATGTGCCGATGGCGCTGCTGAAAAAGCAGTTCGGCCCGCGGCTTTTGGGCGAGGCGATGCAGGAAACGATCGACGGCGCGGTGAGCGCGCATCTGGAAGGGACGGGAGACCGGCCCTCGATGCAGCCGTCGATCACGATGACGAATGCCGAGTGGAAGGAAGGCGACGATGTCGAGGTCGCCGTGACCTATGAGCGGCTGCCCGACGTGCCGGCGGTGGACCTGTCGGCCGTGTCGCTTGTGCGGCTGAACGTGAAGGCCGAGGAGGCCGCGTTCGAGGAGGCGCTGAAGAACCTGGCCGAGACAGCCAAGACCTATGCCGACCGCAAGAAGGGGTCGAAGGCGAAGGAGGGCGACCAGGTCGTCATCGACTTTGTGGGCAAGGTCGGCGGCGAAGCCTTCGAGGGCGGATCGGCGGAGGATTATCCGCTCGTGCTCGGCTCGAATTCCTTCATCCCCGGTTTCGAGGCGGGGCTTGTCGGGGTGAAGGCGGGCGACGTGAAGGAGGTCGAAGTGACCTTCCCGGCGGAGTATCAGGCAGCGCATCTGGCCGGAAAGGACGCGGTCTTTGCCTGCACGGTCAAGGCTGTGAAGGAACCGAAGGCGGCCGATATCGACGACGAACTGGCCAAGCGGTTCGGGGCGGATGATCTGGCCGCGCTGCGGGCGCAGATCGGCGAGCGGCTGGAGACCGAGTACAAGGGTGCGGCGCGGGCCGTGGCCAAGCGGGCGCTGCTGGACGTGCTGGACGGGATGGTGAATTTCGATCTGCCACCGAGCCTTGTCGATGCCGAGGCCGGTCAGATTGCCCATCAGCTGTGGCACGAGGAAAACCCCGACGTGCTTGGCCACGACCATGGCGCGGTGGCAGCTACCGAGGAGCATCGCAAGATTGCGGTGCGGGGGGTGAAGCTCGGGCTTATTCTGGCCGATATCGGGCAGAAGGCGGAGGTCAAGGGGACCG
>JBEIDZ010000189.1:0-5954 GCA_040383215.1 Paracoccaceae bacterium
CGCCGCCCGCGGGCTCGACATCCCCGCGGTCAGCCATGTCTTCAATTACGATGTGCCGAGCCATGCCGAGGATTACGTCCATCGCATCGGCCGCACGGGGCGCGCGGGCCGCTCGGGCAAGGCCTTCACCCTCTGCCTGCCCCGGGACGAAAAGAACCTCGACGCGATCGAGAAACTCGTCCAGCAGACCATTCCCCGCGCCGAGGCGCCGGTCGTAGACGCCCGACCGGCCCGATCCGGAGAGGCCGAGCCCCGCCGCGACCGGCCCGACCGTCCGGAGCGTTCCGAACGGCCCGACAAGGATACCCGCCGCAGAGGCGAGCGCCGCGCCGAACCAGCGGCGGATGCAGCCGCCCCGGCGGAAACCCGGCCTCTCCCGGTCTCTGACCGCGCCCAGGCCGCAGCGCCCGCGGCAGAGCCAACCGACGCAGCACCGGCCGGCGGACAGGCCCGCGACCGCGACCGTCAGCGCCGTGACCGTGACCGCGGCCCACGCCTCGAACGGCCCGAAGACCGCGTCGTGGGCATGGGCGAAGACGTGCCAAGTTTCATCCGCATGAGCTTTGAGGAACGTCGCACGGGCTGACACCCGCCCCGGGCCACCAAGCCGACCTCCGTTTTCGACATTCCTCTCGCCCCGGTCCCCGCCGGGCAAAGAGACGGCGCCGTTGCCCGCACCTCAGGACAGGCGCGAAACGACAACTGTGACCTCCGGCTTCTTGCCGATCTCGTTCATGGTCACCTGCCGGGCGATCCGCGACAGCTCCTTTTCCAGCTTCTCCTCGTCGCGCAGCGTTTTGCGGTCCGCGCGGGCGACAAAAGCCCCAAGATCGGTCTCAAGCACCTCGGCGAGCGTCGCCCTCGACCGCCCCCGCCCGGGCAGGCCCATGATCTCGCACCAGGGGTCGCCCAGCGGCGCGTCCTCCTCGTCCAGGATCAGCGTCACGGTCACATGCCCGTTCAGCGCCATCCGGATACGGTCACGCACCACGCCGTCCATCGCGCCGACAAGCACCGTCCCGTCCAGATAGCTCCGCCCTGTCTCGATATACTCGGCGACCTTTGGCGCATTGCCCGACAGGTCGATCATCATCCCGTTGACCGCGACGATGCCGCCGAAGCCGCGCTCCCGCGCGACCTTCACATGTTCGCGCAGGTGCCGGTGCTCGCCATGCATCGGGATCACGACCTGCGGCCGGATCAGGTCATGCATCACTTCGATGTCGGGCCGGTTGGCATGGCCCGAGACGTGGAACCGCCCGCCCTGGTCGTCGATCACGTCGACACCCATCTCCGACAGCAGGTTCATGATCCGGATCACGCCACGCTCGTTGCCCGGAATCGTGCGCGAGGAGAACAGGAACGTGTCCCCCTCCTTCAGCGACATCCCCAGATAGGATCCCTGCGCCAGTTGCGCGCTCGCCGCGCGCCGCTCGCCCTGCGACCCGGTGACCAAAAGGAGCAGGTTGCGCCGCGGCAGATTCACCGCCTCCTCGGGCAGGATCGTCCGCGGAAAACCGGTCAGCAGCCCGGTCTCCTGCGCGGTCTCGACCATCCGCTTCATCGCCCGCCCCATCAGGCAGATCGACCGGCCAGATTTTTCGGCCGCCAGCGCCAGGGTCTTGAGCCGTGCGACGTTCGAGGCAAATGTGGTCGCGACCACCATCCCCGGTGCGGTCGCCATCAGCTCGTCCAGCGCCGGCCCGAGGCTCGCTTCCGACCGCCCCGGATGGCCGACAAAGACATTGGTGGAATCGCAGACCAGCGCCTTGACGCCCGGCCGCGCCACCTCGGCCCAAAGCGCGGCATCAAAGACCTCGCCCACCACCGGGCTCGCATCGATCTTGAAATCGGCCGTATGGATGATCCGCCCGCCCGCCGTGTCGATCACCAGACCGGCACTTTCCGGAATCGAATGGCTGACCGGCACGAAACCCACGACAAAGGGACCGGCGGTCACGGTCTGCGGCCACGGCTCCACCACATGCAGCGCCGAGGCCGGCGCGCCCTGATCGTCCAGTTTCATCCGCGCGATGGCCGCGGTAAACTTGCGCGCATGGATCGGCGCACGCAGGCGTTCCCAGAAATGCCCGACCGCGCCGACATGGTCTTCGTGCGCATGGGTAATGAAAATCGCCTCGATCCGGTCCCGCCGCGCCTCGAGCCAGGCGATATCGGGCAGGATCAGGTCCACCCCGGGGCTTGTATCCATGTCGGGAAAGGTCACGCCCAGGTCGACGACGATCAGCCGCTCTTTCCCGGGCGGCCCATAGCCATAGACATAGGCGTTCATGCCAATTTCGCCCGCGCCCCCAAGGGGGAGGTAGATCAGCCGCTCGTTCCTCATTCAGTTATCCTTGTTGAACCCGTGGATCACGGTCAGTCCGTGCATCGTCAGGTCATCCTCGATCGTGTCAAATAGCACGTCGGAGGCGCCGAACAACGCAGCCAGCCCCCCGGTGCCGATCACCTTCATCTTGCGGCCGCGTTCGCCCCGGATGCGGGCGCAGATTTCCTTGACGAGCCCGATATAGCCGAACCAGATCCCTGCCTGCATGCAGGCGACCGTGTTCGTCCCCACAACCCGTTGCGGCCGGCTCACATCCACATGCGGCAGCGCCGCGGCCGCCATGTGCAGCGCCTCGAGCGAGGTGTTCACCCCCGGCGCGATGATCCCGCCGACATAGGCCCCGTCCGTGTCGACCACGTCGAATGTCGTCGCCGTGCCGAAATCCACCACGATCAGGTCGCCGCCGTGCCGATCAAAGGCGCCGGCCGTGTTCACCAGCCGGTCCGGCCCGACCTGCGTGCCCGCGTCCACCCGCGGCGGCACCGGCAGGCGGCATTCCGGCTTGCCCACGACCAGCGGACGGCAGCCGAAATAGCGGTCCGCCAGGACCCGCAGGTTGAAGACCACCCGCGGCACAGTTGAGGAGATGATGACCGCGTCGATCTCGACCTCGATCTTGCGGAAGGCCATCAGCGCCGAAAGCCAGACAAAATACTGGTCCGCCGTCCTCTGCCATTCCGTCGACGTCCGCCAGGTGCCCAGAAACCGCGTCCCGTCCCAGATCGAAAAGACCGTATTGGTGTTGCCGCAATCGATGCACAGAAGCATCGCGCCCTCTCCCCTCAGAAAAAGACATCCGCCGCCGGGATCGTCTCGACCCCGCGCGGCGTGCGCAGGACCAGATTGCCCTCCGCATCCACTGTCTCGAAGACCCCTGTCAGTTCGGCCGTCATCGTCCGCGCCGTGATCGTCTCGCCCAGTCTCGCGGCATGGCGCAGCCAGTCCGCGCGAATGCGCCCGAATCCCAGCGTGGCGAGCTTGGCCTCCTGCGTCGCATAGGCCGAGGCGAGAGCGGTCAGCGCATCGTCGGGGCTGACCCGCACGCCCGCGGCAGAGGCGAGGCTGACCGGCGCAAACGGCGCGGTCACGACCGCGGGCGCCGCGGCAAGGTTCACCCCCACCCCGACCGACAGCCAGTTGACGATCCCCCGCGCCGAACCGCCCGCGCTTTCGAGGAGGATGCCCGCCACCTTGCCCCCGTCAAGCAGCACATCGTTCGGCCACTTGAGCGCAAGTCGCCCGCGGTCCACGAAGAGCGCGAGCGCCTCGAAAAGCGCATTTGCGGCCAGAAAGGACCTTTTCGCGGCCTCCTGCGGCGTAGCCCAGGGCTTGTAGATGAGCGTTGCAGCCAGATTGCCCTCGGCCTGTTCCCAGGACCGGCCGCGCCGCCCGTGCGCCGCACGCTGCCGGCGCGCCATGATCCAGACCGGCCCGTCCAGCGAAGGGGCCATGCGCGCGGCCTCTGCCATGGTGCTGTCCACCTCGTCCAGGATCACTCGCCCCCAGCCCTCGGGCCAGACGGCCGGGGGGATCGAATCACTCGACAAGGGTCACTGCCGCCGCCGCCGCAAGTTCCTCGACACCGAACATGTTGACGACGCCGATGACCATCAAGGCCGCCGACAGCATCAGAAAGCCCCACAGAACGGGCGAGCCATTCGTCTCCATCGGCTCCCGGCTTTCCCCGAAATACATGAAATAGACGATGCGGAGGTAGTAATAGGCGCCAATCACCGCCGCGATCACCCCCGCCACGGCAAGCCAGGTCATCTGCGCATCCACCGCCGCTTTGAGTACCGAGAACTTGGCGAAGAAGCCCAGCATCGGTGCTGCGACACCGGCGAGCGAAAAAAGCAGGATCAGCAGCGCCAAGGCCCGCAACGGCTCGGCCTTTGCATACATGTGCAGCGCGCCGATGTCGGTGACCGGCATGCCGCCCTTCTCCATCGACATGATGAAGGCGAAAAGCCCGATGTTCATGACGATATAGATCGCCATGTAAAGAAGCATCGCCTCGACCCCGAAGGTCGTCCCTGCCGCCAGGCCCATCAGCGCGAAGCCCATGTGCGAGATCGAGGAATAGGCCATCAGCCGCTTGATGTTCGTCTGGCCGATCGCCGCAATGGCGCCCAGAAACATCGACAGAACCGACAGCAGCGCGACGATCTGCTGCCAGTCGCCTGCGGCCCCGCCAAAGGCGTCATGCAGGACGCGCGCGAAAAGCGCCATGCCCGCCATCTTCGGCGCGGTCGACAGGAAGGCCGTCACAGGCGTTGGCGAACCTTCATAGACATCCGGCGTCCACATGTGAAAGGGCGCGGCCGACACCTTGAAGGCAAAGCCCGAGACCATGAAGACCAGACCGAACAGGAGCCCGAGCGACACCTCGTCCGCTGCCGCCTCGGCAATCCCCGTAAACAGCGTCGTGCCCGCATAGCCATAGGTGAGCGATGCCCCATAGAGCATCATCCCCGAGGAAAGTGCGCCGAGGATGAAGAATTTCAGCCCCGCCTCGGTCGACTTCGCGCTGTCCCGACGCAGCGCGGCGATGACGTAAGCGGCAGCGCCTGCAACTCGAGCCCCATGTAGAGGACGATCAGATCGCCGGCCGAGACCATCACCATCATCCCGACTGCGGCGAGGGAGACGAGCACGGGATATTCAAACCGCAACAATCCGCGCCGGCTCATGTAGTCGACGCTCATCATCATCACCGCGGCACCTGCAACAAGGATTACCACCTTGGAAAAGCGGGCAAAACCATCGTCCACGAAGGATCTGCCAAAGGCCGCGCGCGTGCCGTCCGCCGTCCCGAGCCAGAAGGCCAGGGCCAGCATCACCGCCGCGGTCGCCCAGACAATGGCGGGCGCCGACCTGTCGCGCGAGGAAAACACTCCAGCCATCAGCGCGCCCATGGCAAAGACCGCCAGCACGATCTCGGGCAGGATCACCTCGATGTCAGCGCCCGTCATGGGTCACTCTCCTTCATGTCCGGGTGCGGCCTCGGCAAAGGCATGCGCCGCCGACCAGTCAGCCTGCGCGATCTCGACATTGTCGATGAGGTGGCTGACGGTCGGTGCGACAAGGTCCGTCAACAGCGCCGGATAAATGCCAAGCAGGATCGTCCCGACGACAAGCGGGGCAAAGATCGCCCGCTCCCGCCGGTCCATGTCGGCGATGGATTTCAGCCCGTCCCTGACCAGATCGCCGAACACCACCCGCCGGTAAAGCCAGAGCGCATAGGCCGCCGACAGCACCACGCCCGAGGTCGCCACGACCGCAACCCAGGTATTGACCTGAAAGACCCCCATCAGCGGCAGGAACTCTCCCACAAAGCCCGAGGTCCCTGGCAGCCCGACATTGGCCATGGTGAAGAGCATGAAGACCGCCGCATAGGCCGGCATCCGGATGACGAGCCCGCCATAGGCGTCGATCTCGCGCGTGTGCATCCGGTCATAGATCACGCCGACGCACAGAAAGAGCGCGCCCGACACAAACCCGTGGCTGATCATCTGGACCATGGCGCCGTCGATGCCCTGCTGGTTCATCGCAAAGACACCAAGCGTGACGTAGCCCATATGCGCGACCGAGGAATAGGCGATCA
>JBEIDZ010000190.1:0-5946 GCA_040383215.1 Paracoccaceae bacterium
CGATCAGGTCGAGGATCAGATCAAGTCGGCCCTAGGCCTGAACCGCATTATCTGGCTGGGTCAGGGCCTGGCGGAGGACCTGATCCGCGATCCAGCCCGGATGTATTACGGCACCGATGGCCACGCCGACCTGTTCCTGTCCTTCATCGGCCCGAACCGCGCACTGATGCTCAAAGCGCCCGATGACGATCCGAACGCCGAAAACCTGGCTAAATCCCGCGAAACCTTGCAGGCGGCGGGCGTCGAGATCGTCGACTTCCCCTTCATGTCCGGCTTCATGGACGAGGGAAACTGGATCATCGCCCCCTACATGAACTTCTACTTCTGCAACGGCGGCGTGATTGTTCCCGTCGCGGGTGAGGAGCCCGACAAGGACCAGGAGGCACTGGCCTATCTGGGAGGTCTGTTCCCAAACCGTCAGGTGGCAGGCGTCAACCTGCGGGCTGGTCCGCGTCAGGGCGGCGCGATCCATTGCATGACCATGCAGGTGCCCGTTCGGCCATGACCAGACATTACTCTGCGCTTTCCGTTCTGAAAGAGGGACTGACCGGTCAGAAGGGCTGGACGCCCGCATGGCGGCACGCGACGCCGCAACGCGACTATGACGCCATCGTCATCGGCGGTGGTGGTCACGGGCTGGCGACGGCATACTACCTGGCAAAGTCCTATGGGCTGAAGCGCGTGGCTCTGGTCGAAAAGGGCTGGCTCGGCGGCGGCAACACAGGGCGCAACACGACTGTCATCCGGTCCAACTATTTCTACCCTGAAAGTGCCGCGCTTTTCGACATGTCGCTGAAGCTCTACGAGGGCTTGTCGCGCGAGTTGAACTACAACCTGATGTTTTCACAGCGCGGCATGATGGTTCTGGCCCATTCCGAGGGCGAGATGGAGATTGCCGCGCGATCGACGAATGCGATGCGGTTGAACGGCGTGGATGCCGAATTGCTGACCCGGGCAGAGGTGCAAAAGCGTGCGCCGATCCTGAACTTCTCGGCAGAAGCGCGTTTCCCGATCTGGGGCGCGGTGAACCAGCCCCGCGCGGGAACCGCCCGACATGATGCGGTGGCCTGGGCCTACGCGCGGGCCGCCAATGCGCTTGGTGTCGATATCTGCGAGACCTGCGAAGTGACCGGGTTCGTCCGCGAGGCGGGCCGCGTCGTCGGCGTCGAGACGACAAAGGGCGAGGTGCGCGCCGCCCGCATCGGCATGGCCGTTGCCGGGCAATCCTCGCATTTGATGACCATGCTTGGCTCCGCGCTGCCGCTGCGGACCTATACGCTGCAGGCCTTTGTGTCCGAGCCGGTCAAGCCAATCATGGACACGGTCGCCTTCAGCCCCAAGACGGGCACCTATTTCAGCCAGTCCGACAAGGGCGAGATGGTCTTTGGCGGCGCCTTGGACAGGGTGCCGGGCTTTACCCAGCGCGGCAACCCGCCGATGATGGAGGCGGTGATCGCCGGGCTGCTGGAGATGGCGCCATCGCTTTCACATCTCCGGATGCTGCGGCACTGGGCAGGGGCGGTCGATGTGACCCCGGACAGTTCGCCGATCATTGGACCTGTCGGGGACGTGATGATCTCTTGCGGCTGGGGCACGGGCGGGTTCAAGGCCATTCCGGCGGGCGGCGCCCTTCTGGCCCATCTTCTGGCGAAAGACGAACATCACCCGGTCAGCCGTCCCTTCGACATTTCCCGCTTTGCCACCGGCGCGCTGATCGACGAGGGCGCGGCCTCGGGCATCGCACATTAGGACCGCCATGCAAAGCTTTCCCTGTCCCTTCTGCGGGCCGCGCCCCGAACCCGAATTCCTTTTCGTCACCGAGATGGGCAAGACAAGGCCGGAACCCGCGGCCGAGGTTTCGGCCCCGGTCTGGGCCGCCTATCTGCATGATGTGAAGAACATCAAGGGCGAGGTGGCCGAGGTTTGGCAACACCTACCCTGCGGCCAGCTTTACCTGATGCGGCGTGACACGACGACGATGGCGGTGCTGGGTGTGCAGTCCTTCCGCAAAGGGGGCGCAGCATGAACTTCACCTTCGACGGGATGGACCTGACCGGTCGGCCGGGCGACACGATTGCCGCAGCCCTGCTGCGCGCCCAGGTGCGCATCGTGAACCGCAGCTTCAAGTATCACCGCCCGCGCGGGTTGTGGGGGGCATGGGTCGAGGAACCCAATGCAATCCTCGATGTCACGCTGAACGGTGTCCGCACGCCCAACTGCCGCGCCACGACGACACCGCTGGCAGCGGGGATGGCGATCGAAAGCGTCAACACGGCACTTACTGCCCGGCGCGACCCGCTTGCAGTGCTGGACCGCTTTGCTCGCTTCATCCCGGCCGCCTTCTACTACAAGACCTTCCTTTGGCCCTCGTGGCATCTGTTCGAGCCGACAATCCGCAAGATGGCGGGTCTCGGCCGCATGGACGGCACGCAGGATTTCGTCCCCGCAGCACCGCAAAGGCATGAAACCGCCGAACTGCTGGTTATCGGCGCGGGCCCCGCTGGGTTGGAAGCGGCGCTGGCTGCAGCCAGGGCCGGGCTGGACGTGGTGTTGATCGATGACCGCGACACCCCCGGTGGCAGTCTAATCGACCGGGCGGAGCGGCTCGAGGGGCAAAGCCCGGCCGATTGGGCCGCTGCCTTGATCAGCGCCTTCCGCGCGGCGGGCGGGCGGTACCTGCCCGCCACCACGGCCTTTGGCGCCTATGACCACGGGCTGTTCCTTCTGGCGCAGCGGCGTGATCACCCTGCGGCCCCCGCCTTGATCCGCCTGCGCGCAGATCGAGCGATCCTGGCCACGGGCGCCATCGAACGCCCCCTGACCTTCGTCGACAATGATCGCCCCGGCATCCTGTCACTGCATGCCGGGCAGGCCTACCTGAACCGCTACGGCGTCCTCGCGGGCCAGCGTATCGCAATCCTGTCCACCGGCGACGCCCAGACCGCCGCAGCACAGTTCCGCGCTGCCGGCGCAGCCGTCGAGGTGATCGAGGCCGGCGAAGGCCGGGCCGAGGTGGAAGCGGTCCACTGGTCCGCGCGGCACCTGCGCGGCCTGAGCCTCAGCGATGGCCGCCGGATCGACTGCGACACGATCCTCGCCTCGGGCGGCTGGACACCGGCAGTGCATCTGCATTGCCAGACCGGCGGCAAGCTTGACTGGCGCGAGGACATCCAGGCCTTTGTGCCCCGTGCCGATCGGCCGCAGATCCTGACCATCGGTGCCGCCGCGGGAACCTTCGCCACCGACGAAGCCCGGTCTGACGCCTTGATCGCGGCAAGGGGCGATCGCCCGGCGCTCCGCGCTCAGGACCCGGTGCGCAAGGCCTGGCCCCAGCTTGGCCAGCCGCGCCGCGCCTGGGTCGACTTCCAGAACGATGTGACGGTGAAGGATGTCGAACTTGCCGGGCGCGAGAATATGCGCGCGGTCGAGCATCTGAAGCGCTACACGACGCTTGGCATGGCCAATGATCAGGGCAAGATCTCGAACATGCCGGGCCTCGCCACCATGGCGGCGATCCGTCAGGTGCCCATCCCCGAGATCGGGACGACCACGTTCCGTCCGCCCTTTGACCCGGTGTCCCTGGCCACCTTGGCCGGACCAAAGCGCGAGGCCCTGTTCGCGCCGCCGAAACGGCTGGTGCTGGAACCCCTGCACCGCGCCGCCGGGGCGCTGATGCGCGAATATGGCGGCTGGCTGCGCCCCGCCGTGTATACTGACGTCGAGGCCGAGGTAAGCGCCGCGCGCGATCACGTGACGCTGTTCGACGGCAGCCCCCTGGGCAAGATCGACGTCTACGGCCCCGATGCCGCGCGGTTCATGGACTTCATCTATTACAACACGATGGGCAACCTGAAACCGGGCCGGGCGCGCTATGGCTTCCTTTTGACCGAAGGGGGCATCATCTTCGACGATGGCATCCTGTTCCGTCAGTCGGAGCACCATTTCTCGGTCTCGTGCTCGTCCTCGCATGTCGATCAGGTGGCCAACATGTTGGACCTGTGGCGGCAAGACCAGTTCGACCCCGACCGCGTCTTCATCCAGGACGCGACGCCGCACTGGGCCACGCTGACACTGGCCGGCCCCAAGGCACGCGCACTTATGGCGCGGCTGGACTTCGGCATCCCGCTGGATGACGCCTCCATGCCGCATCTGTCAGTGGTGCAGAAGGACGGCATGCGCATCGCCCGTGTCTCGTTCACCGGGGATTGTTCTTATGAAATCTCGGTCCCCGCCCGGGCCGCGGCGGCGCTGTGGCAGCGGATCGTGACCACCGGGCGCGACTTTGGCCTGGCCCTGCAAGGGGTCGAGGCGCTGGCCATCCTGCGCATGGAAAAGGGGCTGATCTTCGTCGGCAAGGACACCGACGGCACCACCATGCCGCATGATCTGGGCTTTGCGGCACCGCGCGAGAAGAAACCGGTCGAATTCGTGGGAAAGCGCAGCCTGTTCACCGAAACGGCCAGCCGCCCCGATCGACTGCAACTGGTAGGTCTGGCCTGCCAGGGCGCACCGCTGCCGGTGGGCGGCCATGCCACGGCACCGGGGCAGCCCGCAAGCCAAGGCTATGTCACGTCGTCCGCCCATTCTCCGACCTTGGGCAAGCCCATCGCCCTGGCCCTGATCGCCGGGGGTCTCGGCCGCATGGGCGAGGAGGTCGAGGTCTATCACCTTGGGCAGCGCCGCCGCGCCACGATCTGCCCTGGCTGCTTCGTCGATCCGGAATGGGAGCGTCTGAATGCTTGACCGCGACTGGCCCGCACCGGCCGATCTTTCTGCCTTCCGGCTCGAACTGCCGGGTCTGACGGTGACGACCATCGACCCCGGCGCAATGACCCTTGTCACAGGCCAGCTTGACGCTGCCCTGAGTCATTTCGGCCTGGACCAGACGCATGGTTGGCCCGGCAAGGCCAGCGGGCCAAGCTATGCCATCCGCACCGGCATCGACCGCGCGCTCGTGGTGGGCCATGACTTGGCAGGTGGCTGGCATGGGGCGTTCGGCGCGACCAAGGCCTCGGATGCGCTGACAACTTTCGTGCTGCAAGGCCCCGCCATGTCCGCTGCCCTGTTGCGTCTGGGCGAGATTTCCCTGACTCGGCCTTCGGTATCGGCAACCTTCCTGTTCGCGGGCTATCGCGGGGTGCTTTACCGACACGAGGCCGCGCTGCGCCTGCATGTCAGCCGCCCGCTGGCACCGGCTTTTGCCGGGCATCTGGAAGCCGTTCTGGCGGACATCACCGCATGAAACCGATCCTGCCCGCCCGCGCGAAACCCTATGCCTTCGCTGCGACGCAGGCCTTCATGACCACCGGTGTCTCCACGTTCATCGCCTCGGGCGCTGCCCTGCCGCGATGGCTGGCAGCATGGGCCCTGGCCTGGATCCTGTTGGTTCCACTGGTGCTTGTCATGGCCCCGTTCATCTGGCACCTGTTGAACCTACTTTGCGACCCGGAAATCGGTGATCCGCGATGATCCTCAAATGTACCCACCCCCTTCGTTAGGCCTTGGCCGCACGAAGTTTGATCCGGTTGCACTTCTCGAGTCGAGCTCTGTACAGACCCTGTCACCACAGTCCTGAGCCTGGATCGATTGGGGCGGATGCGGAGTTAGTGAAGGTCCTCTTTCAGCGGAACCTGAGGTCTGAACGAAAGTAAGCGGAAGACCGTTGTCCGCCCGTTGCGACCTAGGGTCCCTAGGCGAGCCCCCACAGAAATGCGCGACGACCCGCACGACCACGCCGCCTTCGGGTATCTCTGTTCGCACCGAGAGCTGACCAACCCGCTTCAACGGCGGCTTAGGCCGATTTCATCACTGTGCTGCGTGCCATCGGCCGGGCATGGAGCTGGCGGCGGCGCATGGAGGCCGGCGAGTTCGGCACCATTCAGGAACTGGCCGAGGCAGTCGGACTGGCGGAACGCCATGTCAGCCGTCAGTTGCGGCTGGCCTATC
>JBEIDZ010000191.1:0-5921 GCA_040383215.1 Paracoccaceae bacterium
CGGCAAGCCGCCAGCGGATGGGGGCACGAGGCTGGCGCAGAGCGAAAATCTCTTCGACCAGAAGCGAGTGTTCGGCGACGGAATAGGCGAAGTCGCCCCGGGTCTGACCGTTCCAGCGGGCGACGAAGGCGAGGCCGTGGGCGATGTCCTCGATCTCGATATCGAGCGGGGTGGGGTCGAGCAGGTCGAGCCGCCGCCCCGAGAGCATCCGCTGCCATGCGCGCCTGACGGCCATGTCCTGCCTCCCCCGGGGAGAGATCGCATCGCCGGCGCGGCTTGCCAAGGGCGTTTGCACCCTTTGCATTGCCGGGTGGGGCGGCGGGTGCTATCTGCCCGCCGATATCAGGTCGAGGGAGAGCCGGCAGATGCCGAAGGATTACATCGTCAAAGACATTGCGCTGGCCGGATTCGGCCGCAAGGAACTGGTCATCGCCGAGACCGAAATGCCGGGGCTGATGGCGCTGCGCGAGGAATACGGGGCCTCGAGGCCGCTGAAGGGCGCGCGTATCGCGGGTTCGCTGCACATGACGATCCAGACGGCCGTGCTGATCGAGACGCTGGTGGCGCTGGGCGCCGATGTGCGCTGGGCTTCGTGCAACATCTTCTCCACCCAGGACCACGCCGCGGCGGCGATTGCCGAGGGCGGCACGCCGGTCTTTGCCGTCAAGGGCGAGACGCTGGAGGAATACTGGGCCTATACCGACCGCATCTTTGACTTCGCCGACGGCACGGCGAACATGATCCTGGACGATGGCGGGGATGCGACGCTCTATATCCTTTTGGGTGCGCGGGTCGAGGCCGGGGAGACGGACCTGATCGCGGTGCCGACCTCGGAGGAGGAGGTCTGCCTGTTTGACCAGATCAGGAAGCGGATGGCTGCGCACCCCGGCTGGTTCACCAAGCAGCGCGATGCGATCAGGGGCGTGTCGGAGGAGACGACGACCGGGGTGAAGCGGCTTTATTCGTTGCACAAGCAGGGCCTTCTGCCGTTTCCGGCGATCAACGTGAACGACAGCGTGACCAAGTCGAAGTTCGACAACAAGTATGGCTGCAAGGAATCACTCGTCGACGGCATCCGGCGGGCGACCGACACGATGATGGCCGGGAAAGTCGCGCTGGTCTGCGGCTATGGCGATGTGGGCAAGGGGTCGGCGGCATCGCTCCAGGGGGCCGGGGCGCGGGTCAAGGTGACCGAGGTCGACCCGATCTGTGCGCTGCAGGCGGCGATGGACGGGTTCGAGGTCGTGCTGCTCGAGGATGTGGTCGAGACAGCCGACATCTTCATCACCACGACGGGCAACCGCGATGTCATCCGGATCGAGCATATGCGCCGGATGAAGGACATGGCGATCGTCGGAAACATCGGGCATTTCGATAACGAGATCCAGGTGGCCGCTTTGCGGAACCACAAGTGGACGAACATCAAGGACCAGGTGGACATGATCGAGATGCCGGGCGGCAACCGGATCATCCTTCTGTCCGAGGGGCGGCTTCTGAACCTTGGCAATGCGACGGGACATCCGTCATTCGTGATGTCAGCCTCGTTTTCGAACCAGGTTCTGGCGCAGATCGAGCTCTGGACGAAGGGCAAGGATTATGCGCCCGGCGTCTATATCCTGCCCAAGCACCTTGACGAGAAGGTGGCTCGGCTGCACCTCAAGCGGATCGGGGTCAGGCTGACGGAACTCCAGAAGGAGCAGGCCGATTATATCGGCGTGAACGTGGACGGGCCGTTCAAGCCCGAGCATTACCGTTACTGACTTGCATCGGCCCCGGCGGGAAGTGTCGCTGGGGGCCGTGGGCTGCGGGGGATTGGCCTTCCGCAGCGCCGGTTTCGGGTCTAGCCTGCGCTTCGGGCCGCGCAAAGCCTGAAGCGCGGCAGGATATCACCTGAGGGGGAGAAAGATGGGCAAGCGCGACGACCTGATTGCGAAATATGCCGACGATCTGAGCAAGAAGTGCGGGATGAAGCCGGACATGGCCCTGCTGACGAAGGTCACCATCGGCTGTGGCCCGGCGATCTATGACAATGACGCGCAGACGGTTGCGGCGTCCGACGCGGCAGAACGCGAACGCGTGAAGAGCAATTTCCTGATCAAGAAACTAGGTCTGAAGGACGGGCAGGCGCTTGATGAGGCTTTCGATGCCGCGGTCACGACCTATGGGTCAAACGAGCGCAACAAGTACCGTGCGGTGTTTTATTACCTGCTCGTCAAGCACTTCAAGAAAGAGAGCGTCTACGCCTGACAGGTGCCGGTCCGGATCATGCGCGGGAAATCGTTAAAATCCTGCGCATTTCCGGCTTTGGCGACGGGGTGGAAAGCTGTAGTGAGGTGCCAACGGCCAGGATGGCCCGGAGCATCGCTTTCCGTCGCGTGTGGGAGTACGCGGGGTGAAAGGGGGTCCCGGTCCGCCGGGGCCCCTTTTTTCGTATTCGGACCGGGGCTTTGTCAGAAGAGGCCGAGGATTAGGCCCATGATGCCGCAGCCGATGATCGCATAGCCGCCGTCGATTGCGGTCAGCGCCAGGGGCCGCATCGTGTAGGCATTGTTCAGCGCGATCCAGGGCGTGATGAAGAATGCACCGATCCCCAGCCCGGATACCATCGCGGCGCCGGCAGTCGTCACGCCGGAGGATGCGAGGACATGGCGCATCATGCCCGCGACCAGCAGCATCGCGACAAGCGAGATCAGGTAGGGCATCGGGCTCGAACTGTTGGGCGGCCGGCCGTCGGGGCCGACGCTGACGCCCGAGGCCGCCATCCACGGGCGGGAGAGCATCCCGTACCAGAGCGCGCCGAAGCCGAAGCTGGCCAGGGCCGCGACGATCACCGCGACGAATTGCATCGACTGTCCCTCCCGATCCGTTTCGTTGCCGCAGAATGCGTCGGAATGTCGCGGCCCTGCAAGCGGGGGGTCAGGGGTCGGTGTCGCCCATGGCGCAGATCAGCTGCCATTCTTCCGGCGTGACCGGCTGGACCGAAAGGCGGGAATTGCGGACGAGCACCATGCCGGCCAGCGCCGGCGTGGCGCGGATCGCCTCGAGCGTGACGATCCGGGCGAAGGGGCGGAGCGCGCGCAGATCGACGCAGTCCCAGCGGGGATCGTCGGTCGTGCTGTCGGGGTGGGAGGTGGCGATGACCTCGACGATGCCGACGATGCCTTTCCGGGCCGTGCTCGAGTGGTAGAAGAAGCCGCGGTCGCCGACCTTCATGGCGCGCATGAAGTTGCGGGCCTGATAGTTGCGGATGCCGTGCCATTCACCGCCCTTGTCGCCGAGGGCGACCTGATCGGCCCACGAGAATTCCTCGGGTTCGGACTTGAAGAGCCAGTGGGCCATCAGCCGATGACCTTTTTCCATTCGATCAGCGTCGTTGTCGCAAAGAGACCGGCGCGGGCATAGGGGTCTTCGGCGGCCCAGACGCGGGCGGCGTCCATGTCGGGGACATCGAGGATGACGAGCGAGCCACACATCCCCCCGGCATCGTCGAGCAGGGGGCCGGCCATTTCGACCACGCCGGTCGTGCGGATGTAGTCGAGATGGGCCTGGCGATTGGCGTTGCGCAGGTCGAGCGCACCGGGTCTGTCATGGGCCACAAGGGCGACGCGCATGGCTTTTTTCCTTTCAGGATCGTGCAGTGATGGGGATATTGCCGGCAGATGAGCGGATTGAGCCGGACCGTCCCGGGAGGAGATAGGTCATGGCACACCTGTCATGCCTTGGCGCCTTTTTTACCGGACCCGAGCAGGGCTGCTGCGGTCACGTCCAGCGGCCAGCGGGGGCGGGCGGGAAGGTCGAGGCCGTCGGTCTGGCCGAGGCGCAGGCGGGCGATGCCGGCATAGGCGATCATCGCGCCGTTGTCGGTGCAGAGCGCCAGCGGCGGTGCGACGAAGGCTGTGGCATGGCGGGCGCAGAGATCGGAAAGCGCGGCGCGGATCGTCCGGTTGGCGGCGACGCCGCCGGCGATGGCAAACGAGGGGGCAGTCGGCACGAGGGCGAGGTAGCGGCCGAGCGCGCGGCGGGCCTTTTCGGTGAGGATGTCGGTCACGGCCGCCTGGAAGGCGGCGCAGAGATCGGCGCGGTCCTGCCGCGTCAGCCCGCCCTGAGCGGCGATCAGGCTGTCGCGCGCACGCAAGAGTGCAGTCTTCAGACCCGAGAAAGAAAGGTCGCACCCGGGACGGTCGAGCAGTGGCCGCGGCAGGGCAAAGCGGGAAGGGTCGCCATGTTGCGCCTCTTCCTCCACGGCCGGCCCGCCGGGCTGGGGAAGGCCCAGCAGCTTGGCCGTCTTGTCGAAGGCTTCGCCGGGGGCGTCGTCGATGGTGCCGCCGATGCGTTCGAACCTGTCGGAGGCGTGGGCGATCAGGAACTGGCAATGCCCGCCTGAGACGAGGAGGAGGAGGTAGGGAAAGGGGGTCGCGTTGGTCAGGCGAGGGGTCAGCGCGTGGCCCGCGAGATGGTTGACGCCGATGAAGGGCAGGCCGGTAGCAAGTGCAATGGCCTTGGCGCACATCACGCCTGACAGGAGACCGCCGATGAGGCCCGGCCCTGCGGTCGCGGCGATGCCGTCAAGATCCCGCAGACCGAGGCCGGCACGGGCAAGCGCGTCTTCGGCGACGAGGTCCACACGTTCGGCATGGGCACGGGCGGCGATGTCGGGGACGACGCCACCGAAGGCCGCGTGCAGGTCGGCCTGGCCCCAGACGACCGAGGAGAGGATGGTGCCCTGCCCTTCGCCTGCGCGGACAACGGCCGCGGCGGTTTCGTCGCAGCTCGATTCGATGCCGAGGACGGTGAGGGTATCGGTCATGCCGGTTCCGGTTGCGGGCCCTGGCGGGGCAGGTAACACTCGCTGCCAGTCCGGACAATGCCACGAGGGGAAGATGGCGATCCTGCTTCTGACGCGTCCGGTGCAGTCTGCGTCCCGGACAAAGGCCGAGGTGGAGCGGCTCTGCCCGGGCGCGCGGGTCGTCGTGAGCCCGGTGATCGAGATCGTCCCGGTCGATCCGGGCGGTCTGCCCGTCCCGGCGGGGCTGATCCTGACTTCGGAAAACGGGGCCGAGGCAGCGGGGCGGCTTGGTCTGCCTGCCGGACTGCGGGCATGGTGTGTGGGAGACCAGACGGCCGAGGCCGCGCGGGCAGAGGGTTTTGACGCCGTGAGTGCCGGAGGCAATGCCGAGATGCTGCTGACACTGATTCTGTCGGACGGGGGTGGGGGATCGCTGCTGCATCTGCGCGGGGAAAATGCGCGCGGCGACATTGCGCCGCGGCTGCGTGCCGCGGGGCGGCAGGCATGGGATGCCGTGGTCTATCGGCAGGAGGCGCGGCCGCTGAGTGAAGAGGCCCGGGCAATTCTGGGCGGTACCGAGCCTGTTGTCCTGCCGCTTTATTCGCCGCGCAGCGCGTCAGTCCTGGCAAAGCAGGGTCCATTTGCAGCGCCCCTGCGGGTCGTCGCGATCAGCGCGGCGGTGCTTGCCGCGGCGGAACCGCTTGCCGCGGCGGAATCCTGTCTGTCCGGGCGTCCTGACGGTGATGCGATGCTGGCCGCCATCTGTTCACGAATGTCTGACTGACACCTTGAGACTGCCGGAAAAGCCGCGTTAGGGTATGGCGGACTCGCTCCGGAGCGGGGTATGGGCCTGCGCAAGGTGTCGTAACGCATCGGGAGAGCAGGATGGCACGTTCTGCAAAGACCAGGACGGGACGGGTGACCGGTCAGTCCGAACCGGCGAGCGAGGCCGGAGAAAACGGGCCGATGTCGCGGGAGCCGGTCGGGCCGGTTGCGGCGGAGGGCCCGGACGACGCTGGGTCAGAGACCGTTGTGGCGGAACCGTCGGGAGGGCCGGCAGTCACGGTTGCGCTGACCGGGGAACCGGCGCGGCCTGCCGGGATGCCGGACCGCACCGTGCCGGCACCGGGACCCG
>JBEIDZ010000192.1:0-5913 GCA_040383215.1 Paracoccaceae bacterium
CATCGTCAACATCAACGACACGAGCAACTACTGGGAACTGCATATTCCCTTCGGCGGCGTCTCAGGCAAGCAAAGCGGCAACGGCCGGATCGGAGGCCGTTACTCGATCGAGGCAATGTGCGATCTTCGCACCGCGACCTTCACCATCAGCTGACCCCGACATGCAGCTCGAACATCTGACCACGACCGACATCGCCGCCCTCGACCGGGACAGGGTCGTCTGTCTCGTGCCGCTCGGCTCCGTCGAACAGCACGGGCCCCATCTCCCGATGGGAACCGACAGCCTGATTGCGCATGGTCTGTGCACCGAAGTCGCCAGCCGCCTCTCTCCGGCTGTTCTCGTCCTGCCGCCCCCGTGGATCGGCTATTCGCCGCATCACATGCGCTTTGCGGGTTCGCTGACCCTGCAGGCCGAAACCTTCACCGCGCTGGTCGGCGACATCACCCGAAGCCTCGTCCTGCACGGCTTCCGCCGGATCGCCCTCATCAACGGCCACGGCGGGAACGCAAGCCTTACAGCGCTTGCCGCGACAGAGCTCGGCCATCGCTTTGCAGGACAGGCGCGTATCGCGGGGCTCACCTATTTCCACCTCGCTGCGGCGGCCATCGACGCACTGCGCCTGTCGGCCACCGGCGGAACCGGGCATGCCTGCGAAGTCGAGACGGTCCTGATGCAGCACCTGCACCCCGGTCTTGTCCGCAACGACCGGCGCGCCGCACATTACCCCGATACCGGGACACCCTATCTGGCAACTGACCTGACGCGGGGCAGCCGCGTCGCCAGCTATGCCGATTTCGGCGACCTGTCTTCGACCGGGGTCCTTGGCGATCCGACGCTGGCCACACCCGCCCACGGGGCTCGCCTGTTCGATGCCTGCGCGACCGTTCTGGCGGATTTCGTCTCGGATTTCCTCACCTGGCCAGCAGGGGGCACCGGAGCACCATGAACAGATTGAAAGTCGGCGTGATCGGTCTGGGCTACTTCGGGAGCCGCCACGCGCGCATCCATGCCCGTCATCCTGCGGCGCATCTTGTCGCCGTCTGCGACCTTGACCCCCAGGCGGCGGCAAGGGTTGCCTCGGCCACCGGCGCCGAGCCGATGACCGACCCGTTGGCCCTTCTTGCCCGGGACGACATCGACGCGGTAAGCCTGTGCCTTCCGGACCGCCAGCACGAAGCCCTGGCCGTTGCAGCCGCCAGGGCCGGCAAGGCGATCCTGCTGGAAAAGCCGATGGCCCATACCGCGGCGGCCGCCCGCAGGATCGCGCAAGCGGTCGAAAGCTCGGGGGCACCGATGATGGTGGGTCACATCCTGCGCTTCGATCCGCGCTATGTTCAGGTGCATGCCGCAGCTGCGCCCGACAGGCTCGGCCAGGTGATCCATGTCCGGGCCAAGCGCAACGGCATCCGGGACACCGCCCGCCGGCTCGGCAATGCCAGTTCGATCCTGTTCTACATGGGCGTCCATGACGTCGATGCGATGCAGTGGATCGCCCGGTCGCGGATCTCCCGCGTCTTTGCCCGCACGCGCGAAGTTCTGGGAACCGGCAACGAGGATGCCCTCTATGCCGTCGTCGACTTCGAAAATGGCGCCATCGGGATACTGGACTACAGCTGGGCCTGGCCGAACGGGATGATGAACGGATACCGCGCCGCCTTCGAAATCGTGGGCACACGCAGCGCGGCCGCGCTCGACGTGACCGATCAGGGATTCTGCACCATCGACGATACCGGCACAGCCGGCGCAGACACGCATCTCTGGCCTGAAATCAACGGACGCATCGTCGGCGACCTCGCGGACGAAATCGACCATTTCCTGATGGCGACCCTGACCGGCGCTCCCTATGTGCAGCCCTGGCAGGAGGCGCTCGACACGATTCCCGTCCTCGATGCCCTGGCCGAATCGGCAGGTTCCGGCCAGCCGGTGACTGTCATCCGGGGAAGTTGAGTTGCCAACCCCGCCAGCGGGGTTTAGCACAAGCCAGCCGGACAGCCGGATGCAAGACCGGAGAGACACCCTGGACACCCCCATTCAGAACCGGAACTCCGACGAAATGACCGTGGTTTCCCGCGAAAGGGCGACCGCAACCCTGGTCTACCGGGCGATCCTGCGATCAATCAGGGATGGGGTTCTTGTCCCCGGCGGCAAGCTGCCTAACGAACGGGAACTGGCCCAGCAGTTCGACACAAGCCGGACCGCCGTACGTCAGGCTCTTGACATCATGGACCGCGAGGGACTGGTCCACAGGCGCGTCGGAGCCGGCACCTTCCTGACCGACAATGCCGAATCGGTGCTGGCCCGGATGGCCGAAACACAGGCCCCCGCGCATGAACACGTCCCCTCCCTGACCGAAATCGTCGAGGCGCGACTGCTTTTCGAACCGGCGATGATGCACATGGTGGTGGCCCGGGCAACCGCCGAGGACATTGCCGACCTGCGCCGGCTGCTTGGCGTCGTGCTCGAGGCACCGACCTGGGCGCTGTTCAAGGAAAGCATCTACGCGCTCCATCGCCGGATCTTCGAAGCGACGCGGAACCGCTTCCTTCTGCAGGTGATGGACATGATCATCGCCGACCGCCGGGCCGTGTCATTCGACGGGCGGGGGATGGAAAAGCCAGCCTCCCCGGCCGTCCGTCACCAGACCTACAAGGACCTCTCGGTGATCGTGGACGCCCTTGCCAGTCAGGACGCCAGACTCGCCGAAGGTCTGGTCAATGACCATCTGATGCGCACCCTTGCCGTGATCAATATCTGACAGCCCGGGACTCGTCCGGTCAGGCCGGACGGTCAGACGTGCCGGACATGTCCCGGACAGGCGCGTTGACAGGGGCGGGTGGCATGTGCCGGCCTGGTCTTGCGCCGGTTCGGCGCTGCGACCTGGGCCCGGTCGGGTCAGGTGTCCTTGCCGTCACGCGCCAGCCCCAGACGGGCAAGCTCGGAATCCAGCAGGGACCAGTCGTCTATCCGCAGGCGGACAGGCAGGGTGAGCACCCTGGACCGTTCCCGGGCCGGCAGGCGGACGGCGTCCTTTTCGGTGGTCACGAGCGCAGCACCCAGACTGCGCGCTTCGGCGTCCAGTCGTCCAAGAAGTGCAGGGGTGATCGGCTGATGGTCGTCAAGCGGGCAAGCCCTGACCACACGGGCACCGAGCCCGCGAAGTGTTGCAAAGAACTTTTCCGGATCACCGATTCCGGCAAAGGCGACGACATCCTGCCCCGACCACGAAATCCCGGTCGGCAGGGGTTCGATCTGGCCGTCAATCCGCGTGAGGCCGGAAAGAGGCCGGGCCCAGAGCTTCCCGAAGGCCTGCCTTGCGGGCTCGTCGCCGACGACAATCAGCAGGTCGGCCCGGGACAGGCCGGTTTCCAGCGGTTCGCGCAGCGGGCCCGCCGGAATGACCCGCCCGTTACCGAAGCCGCGCGCCGCATCGACGACGACGATCGAAAGATCGCGGGCGGGCAAGGGATTCTGGTGACCGTCATCCAGGATGATCACCTCCGCGCCTGACCGCGATGCGGCAAGCGCACCGGCACCACGATCCCGGGCGACCCAGGTCGGCACAATGGCAGCATGCAAGAGCGGCTCGTCTCCGGTCTCGGCCGCGCTGTGGACCTGCGGATCGACCAGCAGCGGCCCGGTCAGGCGGCCGCCGTAGCCGCGGGTGACGACATGGACAGCGATACCCCGCGCCGCAAGCCGTCCGGCAAGGGCCATTACCGTCGGGGTCTTGCCGGTGCCGCCTGCGCTCAGGTTTCCGACGCAGATGACCGGAACAGGCAGCGCAGCCGGCTTGACCCGCGCAAGACGGTGAGCGGTGGCGGCTGCATAAAGCCGCGAAAGCGGAGACAGCGCACGAACCCCGAGCGAGGGATGCGCCGGGTCGGCAAACCAGAAGCCGGGCGGACGCATCAGGAGCAAGCCCCGAATACGGGAGCCGTTCCTGCCCGTCGAGGGTGGCGGGCCGCCACCGGCGCAGAGATCAGGCGAGGGTCCGCCCTACGCGGCGGTCCGGCAGGCCGGCACCGGCACCGCCGATTTCCGGGCCGGATGGCGACTGCAGCCCCCTGCCTCTGCAACCCGGTCCACGCCCGGCTGTCGCATCCCGTCGTGACGAGGCACCGGATCGTGGCAGCAGGGCCGGAAAGGAAGCGGATGCGGTCCATGCGGCGTCGTCAGGAACCGGCCCGGTCCAGCCTGTCCAGGATCACTTCCGCAAGGCGGTTGGCGACCTCGACCCCTTCGGTGGACAGATCCCATGCCGCATGGGCCATCGCGGCAGCCCTTTCAGGCGCAAGAAGCGCCTCGACCGTCTGGCCAAGACCGGCACCATCGCGGACGATGCGCGCCGCGCCGGCCCGGCCAAGCCGCTGATAGGCAAGCCCGTGGGGTTGTGTCTCGGGGCCGTGGACAAGCGCACTGCCAAGCGTTGCCACTTCCACAGGTGACCGGCTGCCCCCGCCCGTGCCCGGCAGGGTTGATCCGGCAAACGTGATCGGTGCAATCCTGTACCAGAGCCCGAGTTCGGCCATGCTGTCTGCAATCAGGACCTGGGTCGTCTCGTCTGGGTCTTCGCCATCGGCACGCAGGGCCGTCGCAAGTCCCGCATCGCGGAAGGCCGCCGCCGCCGCATCCAGGTCTCCCGGTTCACGCGGCAGCGCAACAAGAAGAAGCCGGTGCGACCCCCGGATCGCACTGCGGTGCGCCATGACGACGTGATGCAACTCGGAAGCGGCGAATCCGGCTGCGAACCAGACCGGTCTTGATGCCAGCACCTGAATCAGGTCGCGGCGTTCGCGGTCGTTGCAGGGCAGCACAGGGGGCAGGCTCCCCAGTGGCCCGGTGACTTCGACCTTTTCAGCCGCCAGGCCAAGCCGGTGCAGACGGCTGGCCGCTGCCACGTCGCAGGCGAGGGCATGGTCAAAACCCGCTGCCACGGCGCGTCCTGCACCAGGCAGCCAGCCCAGCCCTTCTGTCGGCAGCGTCGGAACCCTCGCATCGATCAGGATGCGACGGCCCTGCGGAATGCGTTTCATCGCCGCCTGCAGCAGGACAGGCCGGAATCGCCCCCCTGACCAGAGCAGCATGTCGGGTTGCCAGTGGTCGAAAAAGGCGGCAACGGCGCCGGACTGGTCACGCGGGGCCGGGACAAGTGTCGTTCGCTGCCCGCTGGGCGCATTGGCCGGGACGTCGGGTGCAGTGACAAGAAGATGGAAACCGTTCCCGTCGTCATCCATCCTGTCAGCAAGCGCGATCAGGGGTCCGATGCGACTGGCGTCGTCGGCATGGACCCAGACAAGCACTCCCTGCGGGCGCAGCGGCGCCTGCACCCCGACCGGCACGTTGCGCGTGCGGCGCAGGGCCCGCAATGCCGGAAATGCCAGTGTCTTGGCCATCCCTGCGGCGCTCAGTCGCCCAGTTCCTCGGTTGGCGATGCGGGTGACTCCTCGTCACGAAGACGATGGATATGGGCGATGTAGTAACGGATCAGCGCATTGTCGACGGTGCGCTGCGCCTCTGCCTTCCAGGCTGAATAGGCGCTGGCGTAATCCGGGAATATGCCGACGATGTGCAATGCAGACACATCGCTGAAGACGTCATGGGCGGGATCGTTGAGTTCGCCGCCGAAGACAAGATGAAGGCGCTGGGTCATGGCTTCCTCGGATACCGCTGGCTGCCGTCATGTGCGGGCTTTGCAGGGCGTGGTCAAGGACGAGGATGTCGGGGGGCGCCGGGCCCCCTCAGGCTGCCGAAACGGCGGCAATCACGAGATAGGCGATCAGCGTCGGGCCAAGCGCGAGACCCAGAGGAAAACGCGTCCCTGATGTCCAGCTTTTCCAGTGCGGCGCGAGGGACCGAAGCGGACTGGCCCGCGCGACCCGGTGCGCAGCCCAGGCTGCCAGGGAAATACCCGC
>JBEIDZ010000193.1:0-5902 GCA_040383215.1 Paracoccaceae bacterium
AACCAGGCGCGCAGGTCCTGCGCCTTGCCGGGAATGAGACGCAGGATCTTCGGTAGACGCCTGAGCGTCTTCATCGTCTTTTCGCCGCCCTGCGCGCCGGGCTTCATCTTGGGCTTGAGCGATTTGAGAAGCTGCATCGCTGCCGAGGCGGGCTTCATCATGTCGAGATCGCCCATCCGCGTCAGCCGCACGATGGAAGGGTCGGCGACGAGGCCGAGCATCGCGTCGCAGCCGTCGCGGCGCGCGCTGAGCGTGGGCAGGATCGCGGTGACGTGGTCTTCGAGGAAGAGAAGGTTCGCGATGACGATGTCGGCGGTCTCGACGGCGCTACGGGCGGCCGACAGCGCAGCCGGATTCTCGCCCCATTCGGCAGCGGCGAAGACGTCGAGGCTGAGGCCAGGAAAATCCTGCGCGAGCCTGTGGCTGACGCGTGCGGCAGGGCCTGCGCTGTGCGCATCGAGCGTGACGATCACCACGCGGTAGGGCCTATGCATCACGTCATCGCGCAAAATGGGCCTTCGCCTCATAGAGGATGTCGATCGAAATCTGCTGATGGCCGCGCGCGGTGGCATAGCTTTCGGTGTTGCGCCGCGCCTTGCCGCGGACGAAGAAGGGGATCTTGCGCAACTCGCGCTCGGCTTCGGCAAGCCAGATCACGGTCGCGTCCCCCGGATGGGCCGGCTCATTGTGCTCGGTTTCCTGTACCGCAATACCCCCGGGGGCATCAGCCGCGGGCTGAACGCTGGCAGAGGCCCCCTGCCACACTGTCGCAGGAATGGTCGCAGGCGCGACCGGGCGCGGCGCATGGCCGCCGTGGTGACTTGGGCCGGCTGCGTCGTGAAACTCGAAATCCTCGCGGAACATGGTCAAGAGGTGCTCCTCCAGCCCCATGACCAGCGGGTGGACCAGAGTGTCGAACAGGACATTGGCGCCCTCGAAGCCCATGACCGGGGCATAGCGGGCAGGAAAGTCCTGGACATGCACCGGGGCCGAGATGACGGCGCAGGGTATGCCGAGCCGCTTGCCGATATGCCGTTCCATCTGCGTGCCGAGGATCAGCTCGGGCGCCGCGGCGGCAATCGCAGCCTCGACCTCAAGGTAGTCGTCGGTGATCAGGGGTTCGACGCCAAGTTCTGCCGCAGCGGCGCGCAGGGGGCGGGCCATCTCGCGGTTGTAGCAGCCCAGACCCGCGATCTCGAACCCGATCTCGTCGCGCGCCATGCGTGCGATGGCGATGGCATGGGTTCCGTCGCCGAAGACGAAGACACGCTTGCCCGTCAGGTAGTTCGAATCGACCGAGGCCGACCACCAGGGCAGGCGCAGGGCGCACTCGTCCGGGCCGGTGGCAAGGCCGGTGATCGTCTGCACCTCGGCCACGAAGGCGCGGGTGGCACCGACGCCAAGCGGGACGCATTTGGTAAAGGGCTGGCGGTGCGTGCGTTCAAGCCAGCGCGCCGCACTTTCGCCCGTCTCGGGGTAGAGCAGCACGTTGAAATGGGCGGCAGGCAGGCGGGCGATGTCGGCGGGCGTCGCGCCAAGGGGCGCGGTCACGTTGACCGCGATTCCCATGCTGGCAAGCAGGCGGGTGATCTCGGTCACGTCGTCGCGGTGGCGAAAGCCAAGCGCGGTGGCCCCGAGGATGTTGCAGGTGATCCCCGGGGTGCGCGCCTGCGGGCGGGCAAGGTGGCGGACGATCTGGTGGAAGGTCTCGTCGGCGCCGAAGTTTTCCTTGCGCTGGTAGGAAGGGGAGATCGAGCGGGATCACCGGGATGCTGAGGCCAAGCGCCTCGGCCAGGCCGCCGGGGTCGTCCTGGATGAGTTCGGCGGTGCAGGAGGCGCCGACGATCACGGCTTCGGGCGCGAAACGGGCGACGGCATCGCGGGCAGCGTCCTTGAAGAGCGTCGCGGTATCAGCGCCAAGGTCGCGGGCCTGGAAGGTGGTGTAGGTGACCGGCGGGCGGTGGTCGCGCCGCTCGATCATGGTGAAAAGGAGGTCCGCATAGGTATCGCCTTGGGGCGCATGCAGAACGTAATGTAACCCCTTCATGGCGGTGGCGACGCGCATCGCGCCGACATGGGGCGGGCCTTCATAGGTCCAGACGGTCAGCTTCATGCCGCCGTCCCCGCCTGCAGGATGGCCTTGCGCCGCAGCGGACGAGAGAAGAGCCCGGCGAGGTCGCCCGCCTGTTCATAGAAATGGACGGGGGTGAAGACGAGTTCGATGGCCCATTTGGTGGTCAGGCCCTCGGCTTCGAGCGGATTGGCCAGGCCGAGGCCACAGACCGTGAGATCGGGGCGGGACGCGCGGGCGCGGTCGAGCTGGCGGTCGACATCCTGGCCTTCGCTGATCTGGGGGCCGGCGGGCAAGAGGTCGAGATCGGGGCCGACGATCGCATCGTGGATGAAGGGGGAGCCGACCTCGACCGCCGCCATGCCGCATTCGCGCGTCAGGAAGCGGGCGAGCGGAATTTCGAGCTGGCTGTCGGGAAAGAAGAAGACCGACCGGCCGTTGAGCGGCGCCGCGGCGGCGGCGATGGCGCGGCGGGCGCGGGCGCGGGGGGCGGCCGTCACCTCGGCAAACCGAGCCGGAGGGACGGCGAATTCCGCGGCGATGGCCTGGAGCCAGGCAGTGGTACCCTCTTCACCGAAGGGAAATGGCGCAGAGATGTGCCGCGCACCACGGCGCAGGAGCGCGGCATGCGTGTCGCCGAGAAAGGGCTGGGTCAGGGCAAAGACGGTATTCGGCCCGACTGCGGTTTCGGCATCGATCCGGCGGGCGGGCAGCACGCGGACGGGACCGATGCCAAGTGCATCGAGAAGTGCGAGCATCTGATCCTCGACCACGTCGGGCAGGGCGCCGACAACCAGGAGTTCGCGCGCCGCGGTCGAACGCAGGACCGGAACCATGGCGGCCAGCGCGGCATCCTCGCCCTGGGTGAAGGTCGTCTCGATCCCGCTGCCGGAATAGTTCAGCACGCGGACGCGCGGCGCATGGACGGCCGAGAGGCGTTCGGCGGCCTTCTGAAGGTCGAGCTTAATGACCTCGGAGGGGCAGGAGCCGACAAGGAAGAGCTGGCGGATGTCAGGCCGGCGTGACAGCAGTTGTGCAACGACGCGATCGAGTTCGGCCTGCGCATCGGCCAGCCCGGCGAGGTCGGTTTCCTCGAGAATGGCGGTTGCGAATCGCGGTTCGGCAAAGATCATCACGCCGGCCGCGGATTGCAGAAGATGTGCGCAGGTGCGCGAGCCGACGACGAGGAAGAAGGCATCCTGCATCTTGCGGTGCAGCCAGATGATCCCGGTCAGGCCGCAGAAGACCTCGCGCTGGCCGCGCTCCTTGAGCACCGGGGCGGTGCGGCAGCCGCCGCCGGAAGGGGGGGCAAGATGGGTCATGCCGAGACCCCCTGCGGCAGTGCCGGGGCATCGGCCCCGGCCTGGAGGCGGGCCTGGCGCAGCTTCCACAGGAACTGGCCGGCGTTGATCACGTAAGTCGCATAGGCCGCGAGCGCGAGCGTCATCAGCGCCGCAGGCGAAAGTGAATGTGTCGCGAGAGCAATGAGATACGCGGTATGCAGACCGATGACGGCAAAGCTGAAGACGTCTTCCCAGAAGAAGGCAGGCGCGAAGAGATACTGGCCAAAGACAACCTTTTCCCAGATCGCGCCGGTCACCATGATCAGATAGAGGACCGCCGTCTTGGCCACGACAGAGACGGTAGCGACCGCATAGCCGTCGCCCGTCCAGAGAAAGCGCAGCACAAGCGCGAGCGAGACGAGGAAGACCAGAAATTGCAGCGGGGCGAGGACGCCCTGCACCACCGTCCAGGGCGAGGCGTCACGGCGCGCCCTTTCCTCGGGCGTGTAGAGAGGCTTGCGCGGCGCTCTCTGCGATCCGGCGCTGGTCCGGGCCTGCGTCATCGGTGCGATCTCCCGGGCTCTGCTTGCCCGCTGCCGTCAGACTAGGTCTGGCCCGGCAGAGTGTCAACTTTAAGTTACACTCAGAGGCAGTCGTATCGCAGGGTCTGTCAGATAGAATGGACGCCACTTAAAGTACTTGTTTTCAGCCGATTTCCATGCGCTGCGCTGATGGCCGGACAGCGGACGCAGAGCGTAGTGTCAATTTGCTTTGACAATGAGGCGGGGGTGACAGAAAATGATCGTGTCTCCGGGCATGTCGTGCCGTCATTTGTCACGGCCGGAGGCTGGAGAGGCCGATGTCCAACGTCTCGCAGACCGAAGCGCCGAGAGCCAGGCCTCTGCCCGGTCGAAGCGTCAACAGGTTGGCCGCAACTGCGCTGAGCTACGTTGCCTACCGGCAGCGCGAGACAGAGCGGAGCATTGTCGCCGAGCGGGTCGCGCAGTTGCAGAAAGCCGTGACCGAGGGGAGCACCGCCGAGGCCCTGTCCACAATCCGGCAGATGGTGCGGGCGGGGACCGCCCCCAGCGAGATCGCCGACCAGTACGTGCCGGCCGTGGCCCGGCAACTGGGCGACTTGTGGTGTGCCGACGAGATCGGCTTTGCGACGGTGACAATCGGGGTTGCGCGGCTGCAGGGTCTGCTGCGCGAGATCGAGGCCATGACCGTGCTGCAGCGCCGCGCAGCGCGCGACGGGGCGTCGCTGCTGATCCTGGTGGCAGAGGGGATCGATCACACACTGGGCGCGATGGTGCTGGGCGGGCAATTGCGGCGTGCCGGCCACGCGGTGCGGCTTATCCTTGCGGCCGAACCGCGGGCGGTGACGGCGGCGATCAGGGCGACGCAGTTCGAGGCGGTGCTGGTTTCGGCGCCTGACGGAACTCTGCCGGAGCGTCTGAAGCCTTTGGTGCAAGCCGTGAAGGAGGGAACCCGGCAGCCGCCCCCGGTAGTCGTCGGGGGCACGATCATCGATCAGGCGCGGAAGTCGGCGACAGATATCCTGGCGCTGACGGGCGCCGATCATGCGACGTCGAACCTTGACGAGGCGCTGCGTCTGTGTGGGCTGACCGGCGAACGTCGCGAAGGATTCGATCAGGGGCCAGGATACTGACAATGATGTCCGTAGCGGGGATGGGAGCCTGACGGTGACGTCGCGCGGCACCAGATACTGGAACAGTGGAGCCATTCCGCTGATTGCGCCCGAAATTCTGGGCGACATCATTGCCGATGTTGCCGATCTGGCCGTCGTGATCTCTGATGCGGGGGCGATCCTGTCAGTGCTGGTCAATCCGGCGCAGGATTTCTTTCGCCGTCTCGAACAATGGGAAGGCAAGGATGTACGCGGGACGCTGACATCGGAGAGTGTGCCGAAGTTCAATGCGCGGCTGGCGGACTTCCTCCAGGGCGAGGTGAACCTCCGCCCGATTGAACTTAACCATTCCGATGCGGGCGGGCGATGGGAGTTTCCGATCCGCTATTCGTTCCACCGTATCGGACCGGACGGCGCCATCCTGATGCTGGGCCGCGATCTGCGCCCGATCGCCGAGATGCAGCAGCAGCTTGTCAAGGCGCAGATCGCGCTCGAGCGCGACTATGAGGTGCAGCGGGAACATGACACGCGGTTCCGGGTGCTGATGGAGTCTTCGCGCGAGGCGGTCGTGTTTGTGGCGGTCCAGACTGGCAAGGTGACCGAGTCGAATGCCGCCGCCGCCGCGATGTTCGGCCGGTCGCGCGAAGAGATGGCCGGCCTGCCCTTCGCCCCGGAATTCGAGACCCGCAAGCGTGGCGATCTGCTGGATACGCTCACCGGGCAGGCTGCGACAGAACGCGCGGTTCCGGCGAAGCTTCAGCTGGCCAGGTCTGGCGAAACCGTCCGGGTGACGCCGACCCTCTTCCGCGCGGCCGGCGAGCGGTTGCTGCTTTGCCGGATCGAGACCGAATCGGCAGCCGGGGCAGCCACCGACAGTCTGGGCCATCATCTGGGCAG
>JBEIDZ010000194.1:0-5889 GCA_040383215.1 Paracoccaceae bacterium
GCCGCTTCGCATAGCCTTCGGCGATCTGGCGCTCGCGCCGCCGGTCGATCATCCCGGCGGGCGACATCAGCTTGCCCAGCGTGGCGAGGCTGACATTGGCAAAGACCGGCAGCGGCATCGCCAACCCCAGCTTGCGCCGGTCCTCCGAGACATAGGCGATCCCTGCCGCAATCGCCTCGGCCGGCCGGCGGAACAGCACCTCCTGCCCCTTGTAGCGCACCCTGCCCCCCGTCGCCGGCCTGATGCCGAAAAGCGACAGCGCCACATCCGTCCGCCGAGCCCCGATCAGCCCGGCAAAGGCCAGGACCTCGCCCTGGTGCAGATCGAAGGTGACACCCCGGAACACGTCCCCGCATGCGAGGTCCGTCACCGACAGCAGCACCTCGGCGCGCGCGGTCGATGGCGCCTTGGCAAAGAAGTTGCCCACCTCGCGCCCCACCATGTCGGCGATCATCCCGTCAGGCGTGACCTCGGCCACAGGTCTGGTCGAGACATGCATCCCGTCGCGGATCACCGTCACCCGGTCGGCGACCTCGAAAATCTCCTCCAGCCGGTGCGAGATGTAGACGACCGCCACCCCCTGCGCCGCGAGCGTCCGCGCGATCCGGCGCAACTCGCCCGCCTCATGCGCCGACAGCGACGCCGTGGGTTCGTCCATGATCAGCACCCGCACATCCTGCGACAGCGCCCGCGCGATCTCGACCGCCTGCTGTTCGGCCAGCGTCAGCCCGCTTGCGATCCGGTCGGGGTCAAGCCGCATCCCGATCCGCTCGATCAGCGCGCGTGCCTTGGCCCGCATCGCGCCCTTGCGCAGCACCAGCCCCTGATCGGTGGCCGAAATGAAGATGTTCTCGGCCACGTCGAGGTCGGGAAACACCATCGGCTCCTGATAGATCGCGGCCACCCCCGCCAGCCGCGCCTCGCGCGTGCCCGACAGGACCACGGGCAGGCCGTCGACCTCGACCGTTCCGGTGGTCGGCTGATGCACCCCGGTCATGATCTTGATCATGGTCGACTTGCCGGCCCCGTTCTCTCCCACCACGGCATGGACCTCGCCCGGGAAGAGGACGACCGACATGTCGATCAGCGCCTGCGTCATCCCGAAGGATTTCGAGACGCCTTTCAGCGCAAGGACAGGGACGGACACGCGCGTCACTCCGGCAATGGCGGGGGCGGCGATAAGCGCCCCCCGCACGGCGGCTCACTGCGCCGCGGCTTCCACGTTCTCGGCGGTATAGACCGTGAAGGGCCCCATCAGGATGCGCTTGGACCCTTCGCGGCCGGGATCGGCCTCGATGGTGTACTCGCCCATCCGCCCAGCGACAAAGCTCTCGCCGATCTCTCCGGTCAGTTGCCCCGTCGCCAGCCCATAGGCCGTCATGTAGGTCAGATAGCCAAGGTCGCGGAAATCCCACAGCGCGAATTCCGGCGCGCAGCCGTTCATCGTGTAGGACACCATCTCTGACGGCAGCCCCAGGCCCGAGACCTTGACCTGCTCGCACAGGCCCTCGTCCTGCATCGCCTTGGCCGCAGCCTGGATGCCCACCGTCGTCGGCGCCATGATCAGGCCCAGGTCGGGATGGCTGTCGACCAGCGCCAGCGCCCGGTTGTAGCTCACCTCCGACTGGTCATCGCCATAGACGACATCGACCAGTTCGATATCGGCATATTTCGGATCGTTGGCCAGCGTCACCTGCATCGCAGCGATCCAGGCGTTCTGGTTGGCCGCATCCGGTGTCGCCGACAGCACCGCCATTTGCCCCGCCCCGCCCAGGATCGAATGCGCCATGTCGGCCATCACCACCCCGATCGAGCCGAAATCGACCTGCGCGACAAAGATGTCCTCGCCCGCGCCCGACGGGATCGGGCTGTCCCAGGTCACCACCTTGCTGCCTGCGGCCCGCGCGGCCTCGGCGGCCGGAACGATCTGGTCACCCGCATTGTTGGACAGCATGACCGCGCCCACCTTGTTGGTCGCCGCCGTCGTCATGATCTCGATCTGGCCGGCCACGCTGTTCTCGGGCGTCGGGCCCTGGAACAGAAGCTCGCCCGGATTGCCCATCTCGGCATGGGCCTCCTGCGCGCCCTCGTTGGCCTGGTCAAACACCAGGATGCCCAGGAACTTGGGCAGCAGCACCATGTCCACGTCCTGCCCGCCCTGCAGCGTCTTGGCCTGTGCCAGCGCCATGCCCGCGCATCCCAGCATCAGGGCGGCGGCTAGGCTCAAGGTCTTTGTCATCATTGCGGTCTTCCTCCCGGAGGGCGTCTCCCTGCCGGGCCCCGGGGTAACCCTCCACCCCCCGGCTGCCCGGGTTTCCATCACGTCGGCCCGAAACCGGGCACCGGCCGGCGCGGCCCCTGCCCGCGCAGCGCACGGGCGATGTCCTCGGCCACCAGCCCCTGCAACCGGCCGATTGCCGCATCCGAATACCACGCCGCATGCGGTGTCAGCAGCAGGTTCGGCGCATCCCGCAAGGGCGAGTCCGCCGGCAGCGGTTCGGTCGCAAAGACGTCGAGCGCAGCCCCCCCGATCACCCCCGCCTTCAGCGCGGCGGCCAGGTCCGCCTCCACGATCAGCGGTCCTCGCGCCGCATTCACGATCACTGCATGCGGCTGCATCCGCGCCAGCCTCGCCGCGTCGAAAAACCCCGTCGTGTCGGCTGTCGCCGGCGCATGCAGCGCGATCACGTCCGCCTCCGTGATCAGCACCTCGGCGCTCACCCGCCGCACGCCCAGCGCCGCCGCGTCCGCCTCGGTCAGCACCGGATCGGCCGCGATCATGCGAAACCCAAAGCCCGAGAGCCGCGCCAGCACCGCCCGCCCGATCTGCCCCAGCCCGAAAAAGCCGAAGACCGTCTCGGCAAAGGGCTTCATCGGCCGGGCCACCTTGACCGCCCCCCAGTCGCCCCGCCGGACCGAAGCATCAAGCTGCGGCAGCTTGCGCAAGAGCGCGAGCGCCGCCGCCACCGTGTGCTCCGCCACCTCGGCCGTGCAGTAATCCGGCACATAGCCCACCCGCAGCCCCGCCGCGCGCGCCGCGCCCAGGTCGATGTTGTCATATCCCACGCCATAGCGGATCACCGTCGCGCCCGGCCGAACGGCCGCCGCCGCCGCCGGGCCGAAGGGCGCGAACTGCACCACCGCCACATCGGCCCCCGCCACCGCCTCGGCCACCGCATCGGCCGTGCGGCACTGATGCGCGGCGAAATCCGCCCCCGCAGCCCGTGCCGCCGCCTCTTCCTGCGCCAGCGCCGGAAAGGTGTAATCCGTCACCACCACCTTCATCCCGCGCCCTCCAGATAGTCGTGCAGCACCTCGCCTGCTACCAAGGTGAAATCCGCCCGCCAGAAGAACGCCTCGAGCGGCTCGATCACCGGCAGGCGATAGACCGGCAACTGCGCATTCGCCCGCAGCTCGACCGTCCCGGGTCCCCGCCAGCATTCGTGCACCACCACCTCGGCCAGCCGGCGCGAGGTCACCTGCCGGATCGCGGCCCGCCCGTCGATATGGTCCACCGCCTTGAGGTTCAGGTTCGTCGCGAAATCGAACCAGGGCTTCATCTCGGCCGGATCGCAGGCGCGCTGCTTGTAGGGCATCGTCCCCGTGATCACGTCGATCCCGTTGCGCGCCACCGTCCCCACGATCAGATCGCCCCGGACCGCGATCGCAGGTTCGCCCAGCTTCTTGGGCTGGCCGTGGATTTCCCGCCCATGCGCGACCCCCACCTCTGAGGACAGCACCAGATAAGGCGAATAGGCCCCCGCCCGCTCGCCCAGCCGCGCCCCGAACATCACGTTCGCCTCGGCATAGGGGCCAAGCCAGTCGGTATCGTTCATGCGATAGATGTGGACGCAGGCCACCTCGCCCAGGGGTTCCAGCGGCGGGGGCAGCAGATGCGCCATCGCCGCCGGATCGGTCCGCCAGTAAAGCGTGAGGATCTCGGCATTGCGGAAGCGGAACGGAAAGGGCGGGATCGTCGGCGCATCCCATGGGGTCGAGAAGCCGCCCCGGCGGATCTCCTCCACCGTCGGCCGCGCGATGCCCCAGCGCGTCGTCACGCGGCGATTCTCCGCACCTCGGCCTCGATCACCTCGATCCCCAGCCCCGGCTCCTCGATCGGCAGCGCCCAGCCGTCCTTGTGCCACAGCTTCTCGGCCACGATCACGTCCTGCACCACGACCGGAAAGGGCTTGTATTCGAAGATCAGCGCATTGGGCGAAGCCAGCGAGCAATGCAGCGACGCCGCCGTCGTGATCGCCGTCGACCAGGCATGCGCGTTGATCGAGCGCCCATGCGCCGTGCAGAGCGCATCCACCCGGCGGAACCCGGTGATCCCCTCCACCCGGGCGGGGTCCACTCCATAGACATCGACCGCGCGCACGAACTCCATCTGCCGGCGATACCCGGCCTCGGTGAACTCCCGCTCCCCGCTCGCGATGGTCAGCGTCGTCTCTGCCCGCATCCGCATGTAGCCCGCGTCATCGGTCGGATAGAGCGGCTCCTCGTACCAGCCGATCCGGTACTCCTGCATCCGCCGGCCCACGCTGATCGCGGTTTCGGCATCCCAGCGCACGCCGTTGCCGATGTCGACTAGAATTTCCGCCCGATCCCCCAGCGCCGCGCGCAGGGACTTGATGAAATGCACGTCCCGGTCGGGGTCACCGCCGATATCGCTCTCGCCCTTCTTGGCGAAACCCAGCTTGCAGGACCGGAAGCCCGCCTCGAAAAAACCCACGACCTCGGCCACGCAGGCGGCTTCGCCCTTCTTGTTCACATGCGCGCTGGCATTGGCCAGCAGCCGCTCCTGCGCCAGCCCGCCGAACAGCTTGTAAAGCGGCTGGCCGCGCACCTTCCCGCGGATGTCCCACAGCGCCATGTCGATGCCCGAAATGGCCATCGAGGCGATGCCCCCCTCGCCGTACCAGAACACATGCCGCCGCATCAGCGTCCAGTTGCCGTCAATGTCCTCGGCCTCGCGCCCCTGCAACAGCGGCAGGAACCCCTCGGCAATCACCACCGCGACCGCCTTGCAGGCTTCGGGCCACATAGCGATGCATTCGCCCCAGCCCACGACCCCGTCCGAGGTCTCGACCCGCACCAGCACCGTCCGCCGGATCGTGTTGAAGTCGTTGGGGTCGGGATAGGCGATCGGAATCGGTTCGATCCGCGCGATCCGGCTCATCTGCCTCGCCTCCCCCCGCGGGCGGGCCGCAAACCCTTTGACAGGGTCGCTCCCGCCGCCTAGCCTGCCGCCAAATTGGTCAGGCCAATTAACGGCGGGCCGACAAGACAGGTCAAGCGGAATGTTCAACCTCGCCCCGATCCCCGTGCCCGACCTTTCGGGGCGCACCGTGCTCGTCACCGGCGCCGGGCGCGGCATCGGCGCAGCCCTCGTCCACACCCTCGTCTCCCGGGGCGCGACCGTCTTTGCCGGCTTCTTCGGCGCGGCCGACATGGGCGCGCTCGCCGGCGCGATCACCTTCCCGCTCGACGTGACCGACGCCTCCTCGGTCACTGCCGCCGTGGCCCAGGTCCAGAGCTTTGGCGGCCGGCTCGACGTGCTCGTCAACAATGCCGGCGTCATCGCCCCGATCGGCCATCTCGAACACCTCACCGCCGATTCGTTGCGCCCCGCCTTCGAGGTCAACGTCATCGGCCTGCACCGCATGACCGCCGCCTGCCTGCCGCTGCTCAAGGCCTCGCGCGGCACCATCGTCAACGCCGGCACCGGTGCCGCCACCACCCCGATGGAGGGCTGGACCGCCTACTGCACCTCCAAGGCCGCGAGGCGGATGCTGACGCTGATGCAGGCGATGGAACTGAAACCCCACGGCATCCAGAGCTTTTTCATCGGCATCCCCCCCACCGACACGATGATGCAGGGCGAGA
>JBEIDZ010000195.1:0-5878 GCA_040383215.1 Paracoccaceae bacterium
CCCGCATTGCCGACCCGCGCGAGATCGCGACGGCGATCGGGTTTCTCATGTCGGATGCCTCTTCCTTCGTGACCGGCAGTGCCATGCAGGTCGACGGCGGCCTGCTTGCCCGCCTTCTGGGCTGACGTCCTCAGGCCCCGTCGATTGCGACAACCTCGAACCGGACGCTGCCCGCCACGCTCTCGTCCGGGCGCAGGATCAGGACACCCTCCTCGGGCGCGCTGAACCCGTCAGGCCGGTTGAAGGCGCCCGAGGCATTGCTCTGCGGTTCGACGCAGAAAAAGGGCCTGGCCGGATCGGCATAGACCATCAGATGCCCGAAGACCGCGTCGGCGACCATCCGCAGTCCGATCCCGCGGCCGGGAAAGCGCAGCACCGCCTCGCCATTCCAGCCGCCGTAATCGTTGTTGCGCCAGCGACCGGGCAGGGGCCGGGCGCGCGCGAAGTCAAGCTCGGGCGGCACCGTCACCGGGTCTCCTGCCACGTTGCCCGGCTCCTCGAGGTAGAAGCGGCTTGCCACGAATTGCAGCGTGACGTCGGGGTCGCGCGTGAACCAGGGGTGCAGGCCAAGGCCGAAGGGCATCGTCCCGGCACCCGTATTGGTCACGCCGACCGTGACGGCAAGTGCATCAGGGTCAAGCCGGAAAAGCTGCGTGGCATGATACTGATGCGGCCCGTCGCCGGGCCCGACGTCCAGCGCCAGCAGCGCCTCGGTCTCGCTCTTGTGCTCGACCCTCCAGGGCCTTTGCCATCCCGTGCCATGCACGTTGAAAGGCTCGGGCGGATTGTTGGGCGTGACGACATGCCTGTGCCCGCCAAAGTCGAAGGCATTGCCCTCGATCCGGTTGGCATAGGGGATCATAGGGAACATCGCGACGCCCAGCACGTTGCCTGCCGCCAGATCGGCCGCCGACAGGGGCCGCATCACATCCGTGCCGCCCCGGCGGAACGCGGCAAGGCTCCCGCCGATCGCGGGGACAAGCTCTGCCGTCAGCGCCCCGGCCCCCAGCTGCAGAATCTCAGAAGTTCCGGCCATAGCCCGCGCTCCACCCGCCGTCGACCGACAGCATCTGCCCCGTAAGATAGGTATTGGCCGGATCGCAGAGGAACAGCACCGTCTCGGCGACATCCAGCGCGGTTCCCGCCCGACCAAGCGCCGTATGACCGATCATCGCGGCATCGCCGGCGACCAGAGGGGCGCCGATCGCGCCGACGCCCACGGCATTGACCAGCACTGCCGGCGCAAACCGCATGGCAAGCCCACGCATCCGCGCCAGGGCCGCGGCCTGTCCGACCGCATATCCGGGATGCCGCCGCATCGGCATTGCTGCCATGGCCGACAGCAGAAAGACGATCCGCCCATGCCCGCGCCCGGCCATCGCTGCGGCCATGCGCTCTGCGATTTCGTGCTGCGGCCCGGTCTCCGGGTCCTCGGCGGGCAGGACCGGAAAGGACACGATCAGGATGTCCGGCACGGCCGCGTCATCGGAGGCCAGAAGATGCGCCCCGCTCGCGACCAGCCGCTCCTCGGCCAGTGCGACGATCGCATTGCGATCCCCCGCCACAACAAGGCTCTTGCCGTCGAGTGCGACCCTCACCACCGCACCCTAGATCACGAAGCCCGCGGTCCAGCCGCCATCGACGGCCAGGATCTGGCCCGTGACATAGCCGGCCGCCGGCGAGGCCAGAAACAGCACCGCCTCGGCAATCTCCTCTGGCGTGCCCGGGCGGCCCAGGGGGACATGGGCCATGAACTCGGCCGTCCGCGCGGCAAAGCGGCCGTCCGCCCCATAGAACAACGCCCGCGTCCCCTCGCTCAGGACTGACCCGGGGGCGACGGCATTGACACGGATTCCCTGCGGCCCAAGCTCAAGCGCCATCGACCGGGTCAGATGCACGACGCCCGCCTTGGCCGCGACAAAGGGGCTCTGCAGCCGCATCGCGGCCAGCCCCACGACCGAGGCGATGTTGACGATCCGCCCGCCCTGCCCCCGCGCCGTCATCGGCGCAAGTGCCGCGCGGCTCATCAGGAACAGCCCGTCGAGATCGACCTTCGTGATCCGGTCCCATTCGGCGACGGGAAAGGTGTCGATGTTGACCCGGTGCACGAAGGAATTGATGCCCGCGTTGTTCACGAGAATGTCGATCCCGTCGAATTCCCTCAGGATCGCGGAGATGCCGGCCCCGATTGACGTCTCGTCCGTGATGTCGATGGCCAGTGCTCGCGCTCTGGGCACCCGGGCTGCGAAGGCTTTCGCTGCAGCAAGGTCGATGTCCGCGACCACGACGGTGGCCCCGTTTTCGGCCAGCCTGGTGACGATCCCCTGTCCGATTGCTCCGGCCCCGCCGGTCACAACCGCCACCTGTCCGATCAGATCGACCTGCACGCCGGGCTCCATCGTTTGGCCCAAGCTAATATAATATCTGACGGGTGTGGGAAACCCCGTAACGTCAGGAACGGAGTGTCTCAATGCCCTGATCCTGTCAGGTTGCGTCAAGATGTTCCGGCGTTGGGTCCAATCGCCGGTCTGGCTGCGTTCCGGAAAGACTGACGATCTGCATCCTCACCGATGCGGTGTCCTGTCCAGACAAGAGATCGCGGGCGTTGCCGCCGATGGCGTATTCGACAACCGCGACAGCAACAGGAGCGTTTTGCCTGCGGTGCCGTCAGCATCGTCGCCCGTTCGTCGGGATGCGCAGCGCGTGGCGGTCGACAGTGCCGTGACGATCAGCCCAGACGAGCCCCAGCAGCCTTTCCGACAGGCAAAGGCCGCGCCAGCAATCTTATGACGATGTCGGGGCAAACCCCCGTCCGAGCCTGCGGGCGAGCCCCGGGAGGCAGTTGGTGAGAAGGCTTCAGGCTGGTGTCGCGGGGGCAGGATTGAGTGCGTTCCAGCGGGATTTCCGGTCGGCGAGCAGCCTGCCGAGGTTCGGGTCCGGTGTGACGACGGCCCGGATTGGCACCGGTGCCGTAAGGGCTGGATCGGAGGCACCCTTGCCGCTGGCTGCGGCGCCGAGACGTGCCGCGCCGAGCGTGGCGCAAAGATCTGCATCGCCGGGAAGTGCGAGGTCGCGTCCGAGCGCGGTCGCAAGGAGCCGCAGCCAGAGCGCGCTGCGCGTGCCGCCGCCGACGGCGGTCAGCCGGTCGGCAGGGACGCCCGCCGCGCGCTGGGCGGCGAGGCAGTCGGCAAAGAGGAAGGCGACGCCTTCGAGCGTGGCGTAGCCAAGCTGGGCCCGGCCGACCTGGGGGTGAAGCCCGGCGAGGATGCCCTGGGCATCGGGCCGGTTGAGCGGGGTGCGGATGCCGGTCAGGGCGGGGAGGAAGAGGGGAGCCCCCGCAAGTGCGGCGGGGTCGTTTGCGAGGGCTTCGGCTTCGGCCGCGAGGTCGGCGGCGGTGGTGGCGGAGAGCGTTGCGGCCCAGTCGAGCGCGGCGGTGGCGGTCATCACCACACCCATCGAGAGATAGGTCCCGGGTGCGGCATGCGCGCTGGTCAGCACCGCGCTCTGGGGGGCGGGGTGGAAGGCGGCATCGACGAGACAGGCGACGCCGGACGTGCCGATGGTGAGCACTCCGTCACCCGGCCGGGCGCCGCCGGCGCCGAGCGTGCTTGCCATGTTGTCGCCCGCGCCAGCCGCGATGGGAAGGCCTGCACGCAGGCCCCATCGGGCGGCGAGGGCCGGTCGAAGGCCGCCGGCTGCCTCCCACGGCTGGACGACCGGAGGCAGATGGGAAGGGTCCCAGCCGGCAGCGGCGCAAAGCGTGGGGTCCCAGGTGCCGCGGGCCACATCGAAAAGCTGCGTGCCGCCGGCATCGGTCGGCTCGCTGGCCAGATCGCCGGTCAGGGCGAGGCGGACATAATCCTTGGTCAGCAGCAGCATCCTGGCGCGGGCGAAGACCTCGGGTTCGTGGCGGGCGAGCCAGATCAGCTTGGGCGCCGTGATGCCGGGGTCGGGGGCGCCATTGGTGCGCCGTCCGATATCGGGGACGCGGGCAAGAAGTTCGGCGCATTCGGTGATGGCGCGCTGATCGTTCCAGAGCATGGCGGGGCGCAGCGGGCGGAGGTTCGCGTCCAAGAGCAAGGCGGCCAGCATCTGACCGGACAGTCCGATGCCACGGACGGCGGCCATCCGGCCCGGAGCGGCGGCGGCGATTTCGTCAAGGCAGGCGAAGGCGGCATCGACCCAGACGTCGGGGTCCTGTTCGGACCAGCCGACACGGGGACGCGAGACCGCGACCGGGCGCTTGGCTTCGGCGAGGGGGCGGGCGAGATCCTCGAACAGCACGGCCTTGATGCCGGACGTGCCGAAATCGATGCCGATATGAAGGCTCATGGCATCGCCTCGAGCACGGCAGAGGCAGTGAGTTCGTCGGTGACGAAGGTGTCGACCAGACCGAGGCCGAGCAGAGCGCGGACGATGGCCACCTTGTGGAGCCCGCCGGCGGCGAGGATGACATTGGGAATGCGCGCAAGGTCGGGCAGGCCGATGCCGATGACGCGGTCGTTGATCGGGTGGTCTAGCGGCCGACCCGTCGCGTCGAGCACTGTGCCGAGCACATCGCCGACCGCGCCCAGCGCCCGAAGTTCGTCCATCGTGACATCTGCGGGAAGCCCGTCGCGCATGAGCAGGGACCGGGTCGAGAGATCGCCCGTCGCCATGGCGATGGCGTCGACGGCGCGGATCTTTTCGATCACCTCGCGGAAGAGGCGCAGTTCCATGATGGTGTCGCGCGTTTCGCGCGAGTCGGCGTAGAGGGGGGCGGTGAAGTAGCTGTGCCGCGCCCCGAGCAGGTCGGCAAGGCGGGTCGTGATCTCGAAGCTGTTGAGGTCCGATCCCTTGGTCAGGCCGCCCATGACCGAGATCACTTCGAGATCGGGCCGTTCGGTCGCGGCGACAAAGCGGGTGGCGATGTTGAGCGTGTTGCCCCAGGACATGCCGAAGAGACGGACCGCGGGATCGGTCAGAACGTCGGTCAGGACATGCCCGAGCGCGGCGCCGACAACGGTCTGGACGTCGCGCGGATCGGTGGGGGACGGGGCGACATAGGCGCGGGCCAGTCCGAAACGGTCGCTCAGCGCCTGTTCGAGGTCGAAGCAGGCCGCGAAGGCGGTGTTGAAGGAGACACGGACAAGGCCGCAGCGGCGTGCCTCGGCCAGCGCCTTGTTCACCCGGAGGCGGGTGGTGGCGAGCTTGCCGGCCACCTGTTCCTGGGTCAGGCCTTCGGTGTAATAGGCCCAGGCGACCTGCGCGAGAAAGCGCTCTTCGGTATCGACCCGGGGCAGTTTCGGCGCGCGGGCCATGCGCCTATTTCACCGCACCCATGGTCAGGCCGCGCACGAGATGGCGCGAGGCGAGAAGGGCGAAGATCAGTACCGGGATGACGATGAGCGTCGAGGTGGCCATGATCTTGCCATAGGGGACGTCGTAGCCCTCCATGAAGGTGACGGCCATGGCGGGTGCGGTCTTGGCGTCCTTGGGCGCGAGAATGTAGGCAAAGAGAAGCTCGTTCCACGAGAAGATGAACGACAGGATCGCAGAGACCGCGACCCCGGGCATGGCGAGCGGCAGGCAGATCGAGCGGAAGATGCGCCACTGGCTCGCGCCTTCGAGCATCGCGGCCTCGTCAAGGTCGTAGGGGATGGAGCGGAACTGGTCGGTGCAGATCCAGATCACGATCGGCAGGGTGAAGGTCAGATACATCAGGATGAGCGCGAGATGGGTGTCGCGCAACCCGATCTCGCGCGCGATGAGGAAGACCGGGAAGGCGAGCACCACGGGGCTGACGAAGCGGTTGGTGATGAACCAGAACCAGAGTTCCTTCTTGGCGCGGAATTCGAAGCGGGCCAGCGCATAGGCGGCGGGACAGCCAAGGCCCACG
>JBEIDZ010000196.1:0-5863 GCA_040383215.1 Paracoccaceae bacterium
GCCTGATCCTTGAGATAGACCTCGGACTTGCCGCGGGCGACCTTGTAGAGCGGCGGCTGCGCGATGAAGAGATAGCCGCCTTCGATGAGAAGCGGCATCTGCCGGAAGAAGAAGGTCAGCAGCAGCGTGCGGATATGGGCGCCGTCCACATCGGCATCGGTCATGATGATGATCGTGTGGTAGCGCAGCTTGCCAATGTCGAATTCGTCGCGCCCGATCCCGGTGCCAAGCGCCATGACAAGGTTGCCGATTTCCTGGCTGGACAGCATCCGGTCGAAGCGGGCGCGTTCGACGTTGAGGATCTTGCCCTTGAGCGGCAGGACGGCCTGGGTCATCCGGTTGCGCCCGGTCTGGGCCGAGCCGCCGGCGCTGTCGCCCTCGACGAGGAAAAGCTCGGACTTGGCGGGGTCCTTTTCCGAGCAGTCCTTGAGCTTGCCGGCCAGGAAGTTGACATCCATCGCCGATTTGCGGCGCGTCAGTTCGCGGGCCTTGCGCGCGGCTTCGCGGGCCTGGGCGGCCTCGATGATCTTGCCCACGATGATGCGGGCGACCTGGGGGTTTTCCTCGAACCATTCCGCCAGCTTTTCGCCGACCAGCCCCTCGACCGCGGGGCGGACTTCGGAGGAGACGAGCTTGTCCTTGGTCTGGCTCGAGAATTTCGGGTCCGGCACCTTGACCGAAAGGACGCAGGTCAGCCCTTCGCGGGCGTCGTCTCCGGTGAAGTCGATCTTTTCCTTTTTGGCGATGCCCGAGGATTGCGCATAGCCGTTGATCGTGCGGGTCAGCGCCGAGCGGAAGGCCGAGAGGTGGGTGCCGCCGTCGCGCTGGGGGATGTTGTTGGTGAAGGGCAGCACCATCTCGTTGTAGCTGTCGTTCCACCACATCGCGACCTCGACCCCGATATCGTCGCGGCTTCCGGCGATGTAGATCGGCTCGGGCATCAGCGGATGCTTGGAGCGGTCAAGATAGCGGACGAATTCCTTCACCCCGCCTTCGTAGAAAAGCTCGGACCGCAGCGCCACGGCGGGGCGTTCGTCGGTCAGGATGATGCGGACGCCGGAATTGAGGAAGGCGAGTTCGCGCAGGCGTTTTTCCAGCGTTTCAAAACTGTAGTCGAGGTCGGAGAAGGTTCCTTCGGCGTGGTTGACCTTGGAGGAGGCGAGAAAGCGCACCTCAGTTCCGCGCTGGCCGGGGGCGGGGCCTGTGGCGCGGACATGCTGTACCGTTTCGCCGGTTTCGAAGCGGGCGAAGTATTCGGTTTCGTTGCGCCAGACCCGCAGTTCGAGCCAGTCCGACAGCGCGTTGACGACCGAGACGCCGACGCCGTGCAGCCCGCCCGAGACCTTGTAGGCATTGCCATCCTCGGCCGTGTTGTCGAATTTGCCGCCGGCATGGAGCTGGGTCATGATGACCTCGGCGGCGGAGACGCCTTCCTCCTTGTGCAGGTCGACCGGGATGCCGCGGCCGTTGTCGCGGACCGAGACGCTGGAATCGGCGTGGATGGTGACGATCACCTCGGTCGCGTGGCCGGCCAGCGCTTCGTCGATGCCGTTGTCGACGACCTCATAGACCATGTGATGCAGGCCCGAGCCATCATCGGTGTCGCCGATATACATGCCGGGGCGCTTGCGCACGGCATCCAGGCCCTTGAGAACCCTGATGGAATCTGCACCGTACCTGTCGGATGCGGCGTTCGGGTCGGACATGGGGCTGTAATCCTGCTCGTGACGGGTGGGTTATACCGCCCGTGGGGGGGAATGTCACGTGCCGGCCCCAGATTTTGCGGGCTCAGGTGAAGGGAATCACAAGTCCGACGCCGATGAGAAGGGTGCCCGCGACGATATTGGTGCGCCGCAGCGCCGCGGGCGAGGTGAGCAGGTCGCGCGCCTGACCGATGAACCAGGCGAGCGCGAGGTTGCCGGCAAGAGGGATCGCCATCGAGACTGCGCAGATGACGGCAATGTCGGCCCGGGTGAGGGTCGTGATGTCGAAGAAGCCCGGCAGCATGCCCATGTAGAAGAGGATCGCCTTGGGGTTGCCGATGATGACGGCGACGCCGGCGAGAAAGCCCGCGAGCATGCCGGGGCGGGTCAGCCGGCTGTCCTCGCCGATCGTCTTTCCGGCATTGCGGATGATCATGGTCCCCATGATGAGGAAGGTCGTGCAGGCGACCCAGCGCATGACGGTCATGAAACCGTCGAAGACGGTGAGCACCCAGGAGACGCCGAGGATGGCGAGGAAGGGCCAGAGCAGGTCGCCGAGCGTGACGCCCACGGCGAGCGGCCAGGCGGCACGGAACCCGCCCGAGAGCGCGCGGGCGGTGAGCGCCACCCAGACCGGGCCCGGCGTCAGGAAGAGAAGGAAGATGCCGAGAGCGTAGAAGCCGATCTCGGCCCAGGTGATGGTCATGATCTCGGTCCGCCCGGCTGTGCCCGCGCCGCGGGGACGGGGCTCATCCGCCCGCAGGCAGGGTCAGCGAGCCATCCTCGGCGAGAGGCCAGAACGGGTTGACGGCCAGTTCCCAGACATGCCCGTCGGGGTCGGCGAAATAGCCCGAATAGCCGCCCCATGACACCGCCTGCGGGACCTTGATCGGGGTCGCGCCGGCCTGGAGCGCGGTGTGCCATGCGGCGTCCACCGCCTCTTCGGTCGCGAAGTTCTGGCCGACCGTCATGGCACCCGTGCCAAGGCCCGTCGCCGGGCGGTCCATGTCGTCGGCAAGATTGGCGAGGGGGTAGAGGCCCAGGGCCGCCCCCTGCAGTTGATAGAAGCTGATGGAGTCGGTTTCGCTGTGGGGGTGCCAGCCGAGCGCCTTGTAGAAGGCGCGGGAGCGCGCGAGGTCGTGCACGCCGAGCGTGATGAGGGTCACGCGCTGGATGGGATAGAGGTGGGTCATGGCATCTTCCTTTCGGTCACGGTCGACTGGCCGCTCTCTTCGGTCACGGAGAGATACTGCGCACGGCCGGCCAGAACGTCAAAGAGTTCCGGCCCGGTTCCGGTCATGAAGGCCTGCGCGCCGAGGGCGCAGATCTCGTCATAAAGCGCGGCGCGGCGCGGTGCGTCGAGATGGGCTGCGACCTCGTCGAGGAGGAGGATCGGCGGGGCGCCGGTCCGCTGCGCGAGCGCGCGGGCATTGGCGAGGATGAGCGAGACGAGGAGCGCCTTCTGTTCGCCGGTCGAGCAGGCGGCGGCGGGCATCCCCTTGGCGGCCCAGAGGGCGGTGAGGTCGGCGCGGTGCGGGCCGATCAGCGTGCGCCCGGCGGCAAGGTCGCGCGCGCGCCCTTCGGCCAGCGCGCTGCGCAGCGCCTCCTCTGTCTCGGGCAGGGGGGTGTCGGGATGGACAAGCGCGATGTCGGCGGCGGGAAAACTGTCGCCGGCCAGGGCCTGGGCGGCGGTCAGCGCGGCGATGGCGGCCTGGCGGTTGGCCGTGATCTGCGCGCCGGCGCGGGCCATCTGCTCCTCGAGCGCGGCATACCACGGTGCGTCGCGGACCATGTCCTTGAGCAGTCGGTTGCGTTCTCGCATGGCCTTGTCATAGTCGAGCACCGCGCCGGTATGGTCGGGGACGAAGCTCATCGTGGCGCGGTCCAGGAATCGGCGGCGGCCTTCGGCGCCGTCGAGCCAGAGCCGGTCCATCACCGGGACCAGCCAAAGGACAGGGGCGATGCGGGCGAGCGCGGTCTGCGGCGCGGGTTTGCCGTCGATCGTGACCCATCGCCCTTCGCCGGGCGCGGCGCCGGTCTCGATCTCATGCGGACCGGAGGGGGTGGAAAGCTGCGCCGCGATCTTCCACCCGGTCGTGCCGGGGCGGCGGGCGAGGTCGGCGGCTTCGGCCCCGCGCAGGCCGCGGCCGGGCGAGAGCAGCGAGACCGCCTCGATCAGGTTGGTCTTGCCCGCGCCGTTCGGGCCCGAGATCGCCACGGGCCGGCCGTCAAAGACAAGCTGTGCCTGCGCATGCGAGCGGAACTGCGCGAGCCGGAGCGAGGTGAGGCAAAGCGGGCCGGGCATGGCCCGCGCGCGCCAGGGTCAGACACGCATCGGCATGACGACATAGACGGCCGACATGTCGTTGCCTTCGCGCATCAGCGTGGGATCGCCCGAGGAGTTGAAGAGGAAGACCGCATTCTCGCGGTCGACCTGGCTTGCGATCTCGAGCAGGTACTTGGCGTTGAAGCCGATCTCGAGCGGGTCATCGTCATAGGCGACGGCAAGCTCTTCCTCGGCCGCTCCGGAGTCGGGCGCATTCACGGTCAGCACGAGCCGGTCCTCGCCGAGGCTGAGCTTGACGGCGCGCGAGCGTTCGGAGGAGACAGTGGCGACGCGGTCGACCGCCTTGGCGAATTCGGTGGCGTCGACCTCGAGCCGACGGGAATTGCCGGTCGGGATGACGCGGGAATAGTCGGGGAAGGTGCCGTCGATCACCTTGGAGGTGAGCGTGATCTCGGGCGTGGCAAAGCGGACCTTGGTGTCCGAGACCGAGACGGCGATGGTGGCGTCGTCATCCTCGAGCAGCTTGCGCAATTCGCCCACGGTCTTGCGCGGGACGATCACGCCCGGCATGCCCTCGGCACCGGGGGGCAGGGGGGCGTCGATCCGGGCGAGCCTGTGGCCGTCGGTGGCCACACAGCGCAGCACGCGCACTCCATCGGCTTCGGCCACATGCATGTAGACGCCGTTGAGGTAGTAGCGGGTCTCTTCGGTCGAGATGGCGAATTTCGCCTTGTCGAAAAGCCGGCGCAGCACCGGCGCGGGGGCGGCGAAGTTGGTCGCATAGTCGGACGAGGCCATCACCGGGAAATCCTCGCGCGGGAGCGTGGCAAGCGCGAAGGTGGAGCGTCCCGCCTCGATCGAGAGGCGGCCGGGCTGGGTCTGGTCGGAGAGGGTGACGAGCGCGCCGTCGGGCAGCTTGCGCACGATTTCGTTGAGCAGGAGCGCGGGCACGGTGGTCGCGCCGGCGCGGTCGACCCGGGCGGGGGCGCGGTCCACGACCTCGATATCAAGGTCGGTGGCGCGGAACAGGACCTGGTCGCCCTCGGCCTCGATCAGGACGTTGGCAAGGATCGGGATGGTGTTGCGCCGTTCCACGACCGACTGGGCCTGGGCCACGGCCTTGAGCAGCGCGCCGCGTTCGATGCTGAATTTCATGGCAGTCTCCGCTGTCGCAGGCCGGTGTTCGGGACGGGAAACCTAGCCGATTTCCCGTCTTTCTCAAGCCCGATCACGCTTCGAGCGCGCGGCGCAGCAGTTCGATATCGTCGGCGATCTGGCTGTCGGTGGCCTTGAGTTCTTCGATCCGGCGCACGCCGTGCATGACGGTCGTATGGTCGCGCCCGCCGAAGCGGCGCCCGATTTCGGGCAGGCTGCGGTTGGTGAGCGTCTTGGCCAGGTACATCGCGACCTGCCGGGGCCGGGCATAGCTGCGCAGGCGCTTTGGCCCGATCATGTCGGAGAGGCGGATGTTGTAGTGGTCGCTGACCTTGCGCTGGATCTCCTCGACCGTGATCTTGCGGTCCGAGGCGCGCAGGATATCGGCGAGGCAGTCCTGCGTGAGTTCGAGCGTGATGTCCCGCCCGACAAGCGAGGCGAAGCGAAAAGCCGTGTCAGCGCGCCTTCGAGGACGCGGACATTGGTCGAAATGCGGTGGGCGAGGAATTCGAGCACGCCGTCGCGCACGGCAAGGTCGCCATACTGGCTGCGGTAGAACTGCACCTTGGATTGAAGGATGCCGAGGCGAAGCTCGTAATCAGTCGGGTGCAGGTCCACGACAAGGCCGCATTGCAGGCGCGACTTGATGCGTTCCTCGAGGTCCTTGATCTCTCCGGGTGCGCGGTCGGCCGAGATGATGATCTGTTTGTGCTGGTCC
>JBEIDZ010000197.1:0-5844 GCA_040383215.1 Paracoccaceae bacterium
AACGCAGGCAAGCTCGTCACGCCTGAAGAGGCCGCCGCGCGGATTGCCGACGGGGCGACGATCACCGTCTCGTCCTCCTCGGCGCTGGGCTGCCCGGACCGGGTGCTGGCCGCCATCGGCGCGCGGTTCCGCGACACCGGCCACCCGCGCGGGCTGACCACGATCCACCCCATCGCCGCGGGCGACATGTACGGGGTCAAGGGGATCGACCATCTGGCGCAGGAGGGCTGCCTCGCGCGGGTGATCGCGGGGTCCTATCCCTCGGGCCCGTCCTCGCTGCCCATGCCCGAGATCTGGCGGATGATCGTGGAGGAGCGGATCGCCGCCTGGAACGTGCCCTCGGGCATCCTTTTCGACATCACGCGCGAAACCGCCGCGCGCCGGCCGGGTGTGCTGACGCAGGTGGGCCTTGGCACCTTTGTCGACCCCGAGCGCGAAGGCTGCGCGATGAACGACCGCGCGCGCGCCACGCCCATTGTCGCGCGGGTGGAGTTCATGGGCGAGACCTGGCTGCATTTTCCCAACATCGTGCCCGATGTCTGCATCCTGCGCGCCACCACGGCCGACGCACGCGGCAATCTGACCTATGAACACGAGGGCGCCTATCTGGGCGGCCTGGAACAGGCGATCTGCACGCGCAACCACGGCGGGCTGGTCATCGCGCAGGTCAAGCGGCTGACGGCGGCGGGGTCGCTCAGGCCCCATGACGTGCGGGTGCCGGGGCATCTCATCGACCTGATCGTGATCGACCCCGATCAGCGCCAGACGACCGAGACGCCCCATGACCCTGCCATCTCGGGCGAGATCATGCGGCCCTGGGACAGCTTCTCGCTCGCCCCGCACGGGGTGGAGAAGGTGATCGCCCGGCGTGCGGCGATGGAACTCAAGGCAGGCCAGACCGCCAACCTCGGCTTCGGCATCAGCGCGATGGTGCCGCGCATCCTGCTCGAGGAAGGCCACCCCGAGGCGGTGACCTGGGCCATCGAACAGGGCGCGGTGGGCGGCATGCCGCTGACCGGCTTTGCCTTCGGCTGCGCGTCGAACGCGCATGCCTTCGTCCCCTCGCCGCAGCAGTTCATCTACTTCCAGGGGGCGGGGTTCGACATGTCGTTCCTCTCCTTCCTCGAGGTGGATGCAGAGGGGAATGTCAACGTCTCCAAGCTGGGCAAGAAGCCTTACCTGACGGCGGGCTGCGGCGGGTTCGTCGACATTACCGCCCATGCGCGCAAGATCGTCTTTTCCGGCTGGTTCGAAGCCGGGGCCGAGGTCGCGCTGACGCCCGCAGGCCTCAAGGTCACCCGCCCGGGGAAGTTCGCCAAGATGGTGGACCGGGTGGAACATGTCACCTTTTCGGGCGCGCGCGCCCGGGCGCAGGGGCAGGACGTGATCTATGTCACCGAACGCTGCGTGATCCGCCTGACCGATGCAGGCCTGATCGCGACCGAGATCATGCCCGGGATCGACCCCGCGCGCGACATCGTCGCGGCCAGCGGCGGGCGGGTGACCGTCGCGCCCGGGGCGGTGACGATGCCCTTGTCGCTTCTGGCCGAGGGGCCGATGGGGTGGGTGCCATGACCGCCGTTCACCTGACGCGCGACGGGCCCGTGGCCACGCTCAGGCTGGACAACCCTGCGCGGCTCAACTGCCTGACGCCGGCGATGCTGGCCGACCTCGACCGCCATCTGGCCGAGATCGAGGCGGACGGGGGCATCCTTTGCACCCTTCTGACCGCGACGGGGGAACGCGCCTTCTGCTCGGGCGCGGACATCGCGGCCTGGGGCGACCTGTCCCCGGCCGAATTTGCGCGCGACTGGGTGCGGATGGGGCATCGCCTGTTCGACCGGCTGGCCCGGCTGGCGCGGCCGACGATCGCGGTGCTGCAATCCCATGCCTTCGGCGGCGGGCTCGAACTCGCCGCCGCCTGCGACCTGCGGGTGATGGCGCCCGGCGCGACCATCGCCCTGCCCGAAACGGGGATCGGCATCGTGCCCGGCTGGTCGGGAACGCAGCGCCTCGCGCGGCTGGTGCCCGAGCCCATGCTCAAGGAGATGGCGCTTTTCGGCCGGCGCATCCCGGCCTCGCGCGCGCTCGCGGCCGGGTTCGTGGCCGAGGTCGCCGAGGACACGCTTGCGGCCGCGACCGGGATCGCCGCGCAGCTTGTCACCCTGTCGCCGCGTGCGGTCGAGACCGCGAAGGCGATGATCCATGCCGCCCGGGGCGAGGATCAGGGCGCGATGATCGAGGCGCTGGGTTCGGCCGCCGTCGCCGCCGCCGCCGACAAGGCCGAAGGCGTCGCAGCCTTTCGCCAGAAGCGGAAACCCCTGTTCACCGGAGCCTGACATGACCGAGATGACGCTGATCCCCGCCACCGGTGCCACACTTCCCGCAGGCCCCCTGCGGCTGCGCCATGTCATCGACGGGCGCGAGACCGACAGCGCCGATGGTGCGGTGACCGAACGCGTCTCGCCTTCGCACGGGGTCGTGGTCAGCGTGGCGGCCAGAGGCGGCATCGCCGAAACCGACGCGGCCATCGCCGCCGCGCGCCGCGCCTTTGACGACGGGCGCTGGTCGCGGCTACCGGCCAAGGCGCGGGCCGCGGTGCTGCTCAAGGTCGCCGACCTGATCGAAGGCGAGGTGGAGCGATTCGCGCTGATCGAGACGCTGGAATCGGGCAAGCCCATCGCCCAGGCGCGGGGCGAGATCGCGGGGGCGGCGGACCTCTGGCGCTATGCCGCCGCGGCGGCGCGGATGCTGCATGGCGACAGCCACAACACGCTCGGCCCCGACATGCTGGCGGTGATCCTCAAGGAACCGCGGGGCGTGGTGTCGGTCATCACGCCCTGGAACTTTCCCTTCTGGATCCTGTCGCAGAAGCTGCCCTTCGCGCTGGCCGCAGGCTGCACCGCGGTGGTGAAACCGTCGGAGATGACGCCTTCGACCACCGTGCTGCTCTGTGCGTTGCTGGCCGAGGCGGGGTTGCCCGCGGGCGTGGTCAATGTGGTTCTTGGCCTTGGCGACCCCGTGGGCAGCCGGATGACGACGCATCCCGATGTCGACATGGTGACCTTCACCGGATCGACCGCCGTGGGCCGGCTGATCGCATCGCAGGCGGGCGGAGAGCTCAAGAAGGTCGCGCTCGAACTTGGCGGCAAGAACCCGCAGGTGGTCTTTCCCGATGCCGACCTTGACGGCGCGGCCGATGCCGTGGCCTTTGGCGTGCATTTCAACGCGGGCGAATGCTGCAATTCCGGCAGCCGCGCGATTGTGCACGCAGACATCGCGCAGGACTTTGTCGCCCGCGTGACGGCCCTGTCGCGCCGCGTGGCCTATGGCGACCCGCTGGATGCGCGCACGCAGGTGGGCGCCATCGTCACGCCGGCGCATCAGGCGCGGATCGACGCGCATGTGCAGGCCGCGCTGGCCGCCGGGGCGCGGGCGACGATGGGGGCCGCGCCGCTGACCGTGCCGGGTCTGCCGGGCCAGTTCTATGCGCCCACCATCGTCACCGGCGTGACCGCCGACATGGCCCTGGCGCGGGACGAGGTCTTTGGCCCGGTCCTGTCCGTCCTGACCTTCCGCACCGCGGAGGAGGCGGCGGCACTCGCCAATGCCTCGGCCTATGGCCTGTCGGCCGGGGTCTGGTCCGACAACATCCACACCTGCCTTGCCTTTGCCCGCGCGGCCGAGGCCGGCACCGTCTGGACCAATACCTGGATGGACGGCTTCCCCGAAGTGACGTTCGGGGGTATGAAGCAATCCGGCCTGGGACGCGAGATCGGCCCCTACGGCCTTGACGAATTCATCGAGGTGAAATCGCTCGTGATGCGGATCGGCCGCACGCGGGCACCTTGGGTGAAGCCCGCCTGACATCTGTCAGGCATACGACCACCGCACAACCGGGAGGACAAAAGATGCGTGGTTTCCTGAAGACGACGACCCTGGCGGCGGCATTCCTTGCCTCTGCCTCCATCGCCAGCGCCGAGGACGTGGAAGTCCTGCACTGGTGGACCTCGGGCGGCGAAGCCGCCGCGCTGAACGTGCTCAAGGACAACCTGGGCGGCCAGTCGATCGGCTGGATCGACATGCCCGTCGCCGGCGGCGGCGGCGAGGCCGCGATGACGACGCTGCGCGCGCGCGTCACCGCCGGCGATGCGCCGACGGCCGTGCAGATGCTGGGCTTCGACATCCTGGACTGGGCCAAGGAAGGCGCGCTTGCCGACCTGACCGCCACCGCCGCGGCCGAAGGCTGGGACAAGGTCGTGCCCGCCGCGCTGCAGGGCTTCTCGACCAGCGACGGCAAGTGGATCGCCGCGCCGGTCAACGTCCACTCGACCAACTGGGTCTGGATCAGCAAGGCCGCGCTCGACGCGACCGGCCTGGCCGCGCCCACGACCTGGGAAGAGCTGGTGGCCGTGCTTGACGCGATGAAGGCCAACGGCATCACGCCGCTCGCCCATGGCGGACAGGCCTGGCAGGAAGCGACGATCTTCGACGCGGTCGTGCTCTCGCTCGGCCCTGACTTCTACAAGTCCGCGATGATCGACCTCGATCCCGCCGCGCTGGGCGGCGACCAGATGGTCGAGGCCTTCAACCGCATGGCGACGCTGCGCGGCTATGTCGACGACAACTTCTCGGGCCGCGACTGGAACCTCGCCTCGGCCATGGTGATCAACGGCGAAGCCGGCATGCAGATGATGGGCGACTGGGCCAAGGGCGAATTCCTCAAGGCCGGCAAGGTCCCGGGCACCGATTTCGTCTGCATCCGCTTCCCCGGCACGCAGGGCATGGTGACCTTCAACAGCGACCAGTTCGCCATGTTCAACCAGGCCGACCCCGCCGCCCAGGAAGCGCAGGTCGCCATGGCCAAGGCGATCATGGACCCGGCTTTCCAGTCGGCCTTCAACGTCGTCAAGGGCTCGGTCCCCGCGCGGACCGACGTGCCGAACGATGCCTTCGACGATTGCGGCAAGAAGGGCATGGCCGACCTGGCCGAAGCTGCCGCGGGCGGCACGCTGTTCGGGTCGATGGCGCATGGCCACGCGGCCCCCGCGGCGGTCAAGAACGCGCTTTATGACGTCGTGACGGCGCATTTCAACGGCGAGTATGACGCGGCCACGGCGGCCGCCGAACTGGCCGCAGCCGTCGCCGACGCGCAGTAACGGCAATCGCGGGGGGCCCGACCGGCCCCCCGCTTCCCCGCCGGGAAGGACCGACCCATGCCCGACCACGCCGGGGTGGACCTGCGCACCCGTCTGCAGGACCTGATCCCCAAGATCGTGCTGTCGCCATCGCTCGCGGTGACATTGTTCTTCGTCTACGGGTTCATCCTCTACACGATCTACCTCTCCTTCACCGACAGCGAGATGCTGCCAAGCTACAACCTTGTCGGCTGGGACAATTACGCCCGGCTCTGGGGCCTCGGGGCCTGGCACACCGCGCTTGTGAACCTCGCGATCTTTGCCACGCTCTACATCACGATCTGCACCGCGATCGGGCTGATGCTCGCGATCTTCCTCGACCAGAAGATCCGCGGCGAAGGCGTGCTGCGCCCGATCTACCTTTATCCGATGGCGCTGTCCTTCATCGTCACGGGCGTGGCGTGGAAATGGTTTCTCGACCCCGGTATCGGGCTTGAACAGACGATGCATGCCTGGGGCTGGGACAGCTTTTCCTTCGACTGGATCAAGAACCGCGACATGGCGATCTATACCATCGTCATCGCCGCCGTCTGGCAGTCGTCGGGCTTTGTCATGGCGATGTTCCTGGCCGGCCTGCGCGGCATCGACAACGAGATTCTCAAGGCCGCGCAGATCGACGGCGCCTCGGCCTGGCAGCTTTACCGGC
>JBEIDZ010000198.1:0-5830 GCA_040383215.1 Paracoccaceae bacterium
GCCTCGCCCTCGATGATGACCTGCAACCCGTCGCCCAGAACGCGCGCCCAGTCCTGTCCGTCACGCCGGATCTCGTCCTGCACGGCGCTGACCGAACGTTCTTCGACCGTCGCGACCGCAACACGCGCGGCCAGGCCGGCGACAACACCCGCCACAAGAAAGGCGATCACGGAAAGGATCGTGGCGGACAGGCGCATCAGGTCCCGGGTGGCAGCCTCTGGCACGAAAGCCTCTCTAGGCCGGCCAGCCTGCCGGTTCAATCAGAGCATCGCGGCGACGGCGAAAAACAGCGCGAGGATCAGCCCGGCATCCCGGTTCGACCGGAAGATGGCCAGAAGCCGGGCCCCGTCCCCGGGGTCAAAGGCGGTCAGCTGCCAGGTCATGTGCCAGCCCATCGCCCAGGCCCCGCCCAGCGCCACGACCAGGGCAAGCACATTCGCATCGAGCCCCGCCAGCGCCGCGGCAAGCCCGGTCAGGCAGACCGTCGCCACGAGGAACCGGCGCAGCCAGCGCGGGCTCTCCTCGCCGAAAAGCCGCGCGGTTGACCGCACGCCGATCAGCGCATCGTCCTCGGCATCCTGATGGGCATAGATCGTGTCGTAGAACAGCGTCCAGGCGATCCCCCCCGCATAAAGCGCGACCGCCGGCCAGCCCAGCGACCCGGCATGCGCGGTCCAGCCCAGAAGCGCGCCCCAGTTGAACGCGATCCCGAGGAACAGCTGCGGCCACCAGGTGAACCGCTTGGCAAAGGGATAGACCGCCACCGGCAGAAGCGCGGCAAGGCCGAGCGCAATGGCCGCGCCGTTGAAGGTCAGAAGGATGGCAAAGGCCGCCAGCGCCTGAAGTCCAAGCCAGACCAGCGCGCCGGTCACGCTCACCTGCCCCGAAGGCAAGGGGCGCGACCTGGTGCGGGCCACCTGCGCGTCGATCTTTCGGTCGGCGATGTCGTTCCAGGTGCAGCCCGCGCCGCGCATCAGGAAGGCGCCGATGGCACAGCCGGTCGCGATCCAGAGATCCTGCCACCCCGCCTGCCCGGTCTGGATGATGGCCAGCAGCAGGCCCCACCAGCAGGGCAGAAGCAGCAGCCAGGTCCCGATCGGCCGGTCCGCCCGCGACAGGCGCAGCCAGGGCCTGAACCAGGCCGGCGCGCGCCTGTCGACCCAGTTGCCCGCCGGGGCATCGGCCACGGCGCCGGCATCTGGCGCCGGCTCGGTTCCCTGCATATCACTGTCCCATGCCGTCCAAGGTCCGCCTCTATGTAGATCACCCGCTTGCCCCGGGGCAACCCGGTCCCCTGTCGCAGGCGCAGGCAAACTATCTCTTCGCCGTCATGCGCCTCGGTCCCGGCGCGACCCTGTCGCTCTTCAACGGCCGCGACGGCGAATGGGACGGAACCGTCACCACCGCCGGAAAGCGCGGCGGAACGCTCACCGCCGCCGCGCGCACCCGTCCCCTCATGCTGCCGCCCGACCTCTGGTTCGTCTTCGCCCCGGTCAAGAAGGCCCGCACCGATTTCATCGTCGAAAAGGCGGTCGAGATGGGGGCCGCCCGCATCCTGCCGGTCACGTCCGACCACAGCAATACCGAACGCGCCAACACCGACCGTCTCCAGGCCCATGCCGTCGAAGCGGCCGAACAATGCGGCGCGACCTTCGTCCCGCCGGTCGACCCGGTGCAGCCGCTGGCCCGCCTGCTCGACCACTGGCCCGAGGGGCGCGACCTCTGGTTCTGCGACGAGGACATGTCCGAAGAGGCCAGCCCCGGACCCGCCGCCTCGCATGTGCCGCGGCCTTCGGCGATCCTGATCGGCCCCGAGGGCGGCTTTTCCCCGGCCGAGCGGCGCAGGCTGCGGCATCTGACCTATGCCCTGCCCGTCCGGCTTGGCCCGCGCATCCTGCGCGCCGATACCGCGGCGGTCGCCGCACTCGCGCTCTGGCAGGTCAGCCGCGGGGACTGGCGATGAGCCTGCGCCGCGCCGGCCCGGCCGATTCGGCGGCGGTCCGCGCCCATCTGCTCGCCCATCTTGCGGGGTCGATGTTCCCGCTGTCCAACCTTGACCGCTTCGGCATCGACGGAACGGACCGCCGCTCGCTCCGGCTCTGGCAGGCCCCGGGCGGGGTCGTCGCCGTCACGCGCGACGGGATGGTCCTGCCGCAATGGACCGAAGGCGCTGACTGGCCCGCCTTCGCCGCGCTGTGCCCCGGCCCGCTGATCGGCGCCGCCGGCCCGGCCGATCAGGTGCGCCCCTGCCTCGCCGCGCTCGGCCTGGCCGGGGCTCCCGCCATAGTCGACCAGGACGAGCCGCATTTCGACCTGCCGCTTGCCGACATGCGCCTGCCCGATTGCACCGGGTTCACCCTCGTTCCGGCCCGCGATGCCGATCCCGCGGTCGCACCGGCCTGGCAGGCCGCCTTCCGGGTCGAGGCGCTGGGTTGCCGCCCGGACGAGAATCCCCGCTTTGCCCGCGAAGAGGTCGCCGCCGCGATGGCCGAGGACAGTCTTCGCATCCTGATGCGGGGCTCAACGCCCGTGGCGATGACGGGCTTCAACGCGCGGGCCGCGCATGCCGTCCAGATCGGAAGCGTCTATACCCCGCCCGCCCTGCGCGGCCGGGGCCTTGCCCGCCGCGCGGTCGCGCTCCACCTCGCCGAGGCGCGTGATCGGGCGGGCGTGACCTTTGCGACGCTCTTTGCGGCCAGCCCCGCCGCGGCGCGGGCCTATCGCGCCATCGGCTTCCGGCCCTGCGGCCTTTTTTCGGTGACCGGCTTTGCCGGACAGCAAAGGCCGCGCAATGGCTGATTTCCTCCGCCCCGAGGCGCGCGCCACGCTCTGGCGCTGGCGCGAGGTGATCGCGGGCCTGGCCCTGCTCGCCTTCGGCCTCTGGTGGGTGGCCACGGGCCTGTCGGTCCTGCGCTGGCTGGCCGTGCCGGTGATCGTCGCAGGCGCAGCCATCGTCTGGACCGGGCTGCAGCGCCTGCGCTTCCGCCGCGGCGGCGGCGGGGCGGGTGTCGTGCAGATCATCGAACGGCGGATCGCCTACTGGGGCCCGCTCACCGGCGGCATGATCGACCTCGACGACCTCGCGCGGCTGTCGCTCGACCCCGGGGGACGGCCGCTGCACTGGGTGCTGACCCCGCATTCCGGCGCGGTCCTGCAGATCCCCGTCGATGCCGAAGGAGCGGACGCACTCTTCGATGCCTTCGCGGCCCTGCCCGGCCTGCAGACCGAACGCATGCTCGACCTCATGGCCGATCCGCCGGACCTTCCCGTCACCCTCTGGCAGGCCGACCGGCGCCGCCTCCATTGACAGAGGCCGCGCTTCGGCCCACCAGATGACCCCCGACGACCACCAGACGGAGCCCCCCGAATGTCGATTCCCCAATCCGGCGGAGGCTTGATCGAACATCCCTGGCAGATGGCCGACTACATCGCCGGTGGCTGCAAGCCGGCCACGGAATGGCGGATCGGGACCGAACACGAAAAATTCGGCTTCCTGACCGACAGCCTCCTGCCGCTGCCCTATGACGGCCCCCGGTCCATCCGCGCCCTCTTTGACGGGCTGGTCCGCGACCACGGCTGGGCGCCGGTCCACGAAGGCGCCAACATCATCGGGCTCAGGCGCGGCGCGGCCAATATCAGCCTCGAACCGGGGGGCCAGTTCGAACTTTCGGGCGCGCCGCTTGCCTCGCTGCACGACACGGCGGCCGAGCTTGCCACCCACATGGCCGAGGTGAAGGCCATCGCCGACCCGCTCGGGATCGGCTTTCTCGGGATCGGCGCTGCTCCGGTCTGGACCCATGACCAGATGCCGGTGATGCCCAAGGGGCGCTACCGGCTGATGACCGACTACATGGGCCGCGTCGGTACGCACGGGACCCAGATGATGTACCGCACCTGCACCGTGCAGGTGAACCTCGACTTCGCCTCCGAAGCCGACATGGTCAGGAAACTGCGCGTCGCCATCGCGCTGCAACCCGTGGCAACCGCGCTCTTTGCCTCCTCGCCCTTCTTCGAGGGGCGCCCGAACGGCCACCGCTCCTGGCGGTCGCGCATCTGGCGCGGGCTTGACGATTCGCGCACCGGCATGCTGCCCTTCGTCTTCGAGGACGGGATGGGGTTCGAACGCTGGGTCGACTGGGTGCTCGACGTGCCGATGTACTTCGTCTACCGCGACGGCCGCTATATCGACGCGCTGGGCCAGTCCTTCCGCGACTTCCTCGATGGCAGGCTGCCCGCCCTGCCTGGCGAAAGGCCGACACTGTCGGATTTCGCCGACCACATGACCACCGTCTTTCCCGAGGCGCGGGTGAAGCGCTGGATCGAGATGCGCGGCGCCGATGCCGGCGCTCAACCGATGCTGAACGCCCTGCCGGCCTTCTGGGTCGGGCTGATGTATGACGGCACCGCGCTCGACGCGGCCTGGGACCTCGTCCGGGGCTGGGACGGCGCCACCCGCGAAGGGCTCCGCGTCGCCGCCTCCGAACGCGCGCTGGCCGGCGAGGCCGGGGGCATCCGGCTCGCCGACATTGCAGCCCGCGCGCTGGCGCTGTCAGAGGCGGGCCTGCGCGCCCGCGGACTGGGCGAAGAGGCGCTTATCGCCCCACTGGCCGAAGAGGTGACAAACGGCAAGACCCGCGCCGACCGCCTGCTCGACCTCTATCACGGCGCATGGGCCGGCGATCTCTCCCCGATCTATGACGCCTGCCGGCTCTGACCGGTAACCGTGGGTTTCACCCCCCTGCGGAATGATGCGCAAAGTCCGCGTAGGGTGGGTGCAACCCACCTCAGTGGTGGGTGAACCCGACTTCTGCTGTCCTCCGCCCGCGCCCTCAGTCCGGCGCGATCATGTAACCCTCGCCCCGGACGGTCTGAAGATAGCGCGGCTGGCGCGGGTCGTCTTCGATCTTGCGCCTCAGCCGGGTGATCTGCACATCCACCGCCCGCTCCTGCGCCTGCCCGTTGCCGCGGCCCAGCTCCTCGACCAGTCGCGCCCGCGTCATCGCCTCGCCGGGCCGCGCCGAGAAGATGCGCATGAGCTGGCTCTCCGTCGCCGTCAGCCGCAGCGGCACCTCGCCCCGCCACATCTCGCCCCTTTCGATGTCATACCGGACCGGCCCCAGATGCAGCACCTTGGGCGCCACCACCGCCGCTTCGCCCGGCGGCACCCGGCGCAGGATCGCATTGATCCGCAACAGCAGCTCCCGCGGCTCAAAGGGCTTTGGCAGATAATCGTCCGCCCCCGCCTCGAGCCCGGCGATGCGGTCCGCCGTCTCGCCCTTCGCCGTCAGAAGCAGGACCGGCACCCCCCGCGTCCGCCGCAATTCCCGGCAGAAGCTCACGCCATCCTCGCCCGGCATCATCACGTCGAGCACGATCAGGTCGAAATCGAGCCCCGCCAGAAGCCGCCTGGCATGCGCGGCATCCCGCGCTGCCGTCACAAGAAACCCGCCCCGCAGCAGGAATTTCGCCAGAAGCCCGCGGATACGCTCGTCATCATCGACGACAAGCAGATGTGCCGGCATGTCCACCCCGCACCTCCCCGCCTATTTCGGCCTGTCACGCAGCGCCTCGTACTGGCGCCGCATCCCGTCATCCATCATCGCCTCGAGCACCTTGCGAAACCCCGCCACCGCCTCGGACCCGGCGGCACGATAGGCCGCACGCATCCGCTCGCGCTGTGCATCCGACAGTTCCCGCTCCAGCGCCATCCCCGCCTCGGTCAGGTAAAGTTGCCGCTCGCGCTTGTCCTGCCGCCCGATCTCGCTGCGGACAAGGCCATCCTCGACCAGGGTCCGCAAGACACGATTGAGGGACTGCTTCGTGACCCCCA
>JBEIDZ010000199.1:0-5810 GCA_040383215.1 Paracoccaceae bacterium
CCGCGAGGCGCAGGACGCCACGCCCGCCGAGCTTCTGGCCCGGCTGGAGGCCGATCCCGAGGCCCTGCCCCCGGCCGAGGCGGCGGAGGCGCAGGTCGCGGCGCTGCGGCGTCAGCGCGAGGCGCTCGGCGCCGTCAACCTGCGCGCCGAGGAGGATGCACGGGAGGTCACGGCCGGGCATGATGCGCTGGTCCGGGAGAAGGCCGATCTTGAAGCCGCGATCCGGACCCTGCGCACGGGAATCGCCAGTCTGAACCGGGAGGGGCGGGAAAGGCTGCTCACCGCTTTCGAACAGGTGAACGAGAATTTCAGGCTGCTGTTCACCCATCTGTTCGGCGGCGGGGAGGCGCGGCTCGTGCTGGTCGAGAGTGACGATCCGCTCGAGGCCGGGCTCGAGATCATGTGCCAGCCGCCGGGAAAGAAACTGTCCACGCTGTCGCTTCTGTCGGGGGGGGAGCAGACGCTGACGGCGCTGGCGCTGATCTTTGCGGTGTTTCTGGCCAATCCTGCGCCGATCTGCGTTCTGGACGAGGTGGACGCGCCCCTGGACGATGCCAATGTGACGCGGTTCTGCGATCTTCTGGACGAGATGCGCCGCAGGACGGAGACGCGGTTTCTGGTGATCACGCATCACGCCGTGACGATGAGCCGGATGGACCGGCTGTTCGGCGTCACGATGGCCGAGCAGGGGGTGAGCCAGCTTGTATCGGTCGACCTGCGGCGGGCCGAATCGCTGGTCGCCTGAGGGCGGTCAGGCGACCACGGCGCCCGCGGCAAGGGCGGCGAGGAGGAGAGCCCAGGCCCGCCAGAGCACGGCCACCGCGGCGTCGATGTCGGCAGGGCCGGCCGAGCGGCGGCCCGCGGGATGGACAAAGGGAAAATCCCGCATCTGCCCGTGATAGCTACGCGGACCGGACAGCGCGATGTCGAGAACCTGCGCCATCGCCGCTTCGGGCCAGCCGGCATTGGGTGACCGGTGCAGCCGCGCGTCGCGGATGATCGCGCCCCAGACCCCGGGGCGCGGCCGGGTGAGCCAGATCAGCACGGCCGTGACCCGCGCCGGGACAAGGTTGAGCAGGTCGTCGCACCGGGCGGCGGCCCAGCCGAAGGCTTCGTGCCGCGGGGTGCGGTGGCCGATCATGCTGTCGGCGGTGTTCACCGCCTTGTAGACGAGGAGCCCGGGCAGACCCCCCGCCAGCATCCAGAGCGCGGGCGCCACCACGCCGTCAGAAAGGTTTTCGGCGGCGCTTTCGATAGCGGCGCGAGAGACGGCCGGGCTGTCCATCGCGGCAGTGTCGCGGCCCACGATCATCGCCACGCTTTGCCGGCCGGCGGGCAGGGACCGGCGCAGGGCCGCGCCGACCGACCTGACATGGTCGGCCAGCGACCGCTGGGCCAGCAGCACGGCGCCGGCCAGGACTTCGGCCACCTGGCCCGGCAGGGCGGCCAGCGCGAACCCGGTCGCCCCTGCCCCGCCGGCAAGGAGGATGAGCGCGAGGACACCCCGGGCGCGGCGCGCGGAACCGCGGTTGAGCCTGTCGTCGAGCCAGCCGACGGCCCGGCCCATCAGGACGGCCGGATGGGGGATGCGGTCCCAGAGCAGGCGCGGTTCGCCGAGGAGCGCATCGAGGATCATGGCGATCACGAGGCTCACCCCGGGGCATCCTGCCTGACGCGCCAGGGGCAGGGGGCGCTGCCGGGGGTCATGCCGCGGGGGCGGGTCATTCCGTGTCGTCCGCGGGAAGCGGCGCGTGGCGGCTGACGAAATGGCCCTTCACGCCCTGCGGCCACTGCCGGTAGGGGACCTGGCCGGTATCGCTGCCGGCATGGAGGGCCGCCCAGGCGACAACCGCCGCGGCGGCTTCGGCGGTCGGCTCGAACAGGCCCAGCGAATAGCAGAGCTTCCCCCGGGCCTGCACCACGACGTTGCAGGCCCGTTCGCATCCCATGGTGCAGGACAGCCGGCGTGTCCGGAGCTGCGCCGCGGGGAGCGCGGCGGTCGCGGCCTCGGCCTCGACCAGGGCGGCAAACCTTTCGCCATCCGTCGGCCCCCCTGCGGCGGCATCCCAGCCGGGGCGCTTGCAGGTATCGCAGACGGTGATCCAGGTCGTCATCGGCTGTATCCTCTCTGCCGCGGGGACCCGGGCACGGGGGTCCTTCAAGCGGATTTCCGGAAGGTTAACAAGAGAACGTGAAACGCCTGTGGATAGCCTCGAAACCCCCCGAAAATTTAACGATTCGTTAAGGAATTGGGCGGAGGAGTCGATTTGTTAATCACGAAATCGCACGGCCAACCGCGCCGATCCGGCGGCACGGCCCCTGTTCGCGTCCGAGGTGACATGCAGGTTCTGATCGTCGAAAGCAATCCGGCCCTGGCCGAGGTCTGGCGGGGTCATCTCGAACGCCAGGGGATGGGGGTGACGACCGCGCAGACCGGCAGCGCCGCCTGCCGGAGGATTGCCGTGGGCACGTTCGACGTGATCATCCTCGACCTCGTGCTGTCGGATGGTTCGGCCTTTGCGGTGGCGGACCTTGCCCGTTACCGGCGGCCCGAAACCAGCGTGATCTTCGTGACGGACACGGCCTTCTTTTCGGACGGGTCGATCTTTTCGCTGATGCCGAATGCGCGCGCCTTCGTGCAGTCCGGCACCCGGCCCGAAGACCTTGCGGCCATGGTCGAACATTACGGCAAGGCGGCCTGAGCGGCAGGAGGGCCGGCGGCGGCATCCCCGGGGAATGTCGTTTTCGGCGCCCGTTCGGGCGCCTTGCCGTTTGCGCCCGGCCGCCGGACAGGCTAGCCTTGGCGCGACGACGCTGACCGCGCGGGGCGCGGAGGCCGGAAAGGTGGCGGGGACCGGCCGACCCTGACGGGGGCCAGGGTCCCTGCATCGTCGGGGTGCGCGCAGCGACGTGGCGCGCCCGGTCGGCCTGTCTGCCTCTGCCCGGCCGGGATGGTCTGTGCAGGGGGGGATGGCGGATGAAGACCGGTGTCATGATCTGCGGCCACGGGTCGCGCAGCGCGGCCGCCGTTGACGAATTCAAGGTGCTGGCCGACCGGCTTCCCGCCTATCTGCCGCCCGACTGGGACATCGACTACGGCTATCTCGAATTCGCCAATCCGGTGATCCGCGACGGGCTCGACCGGCTGCGCGCGGCGGGCTGCACGCGCATTCTCGCCGTGCCGGGCATGCTCTTTGCCGCCACCCATGCCAAGAACGACATTCCCACCGTGCTCAACACCTATGCGGCGCGGCACGGGATTGAGGTCCGCTACGGGCGCGAACTGGGCGTCGATCCCAAGATGATCGCCGCCGCCGGCGCCCGCGTGCAGGAGGCGGTGGAGGCCGCCAACCGCGACCTGGGCGAGATCCCCCTGCACGAAACCTGCCTTGTCGTGATCGGCCGCGGCGCCTCCGACCCCGATGCCAATGCCAATGTCGCCAAGATCGCCCGCATGCTCTGGGAAGGCATGGGCTTTGGCTGGTGCGAGACGGGCTATTCCGGCGTCACCTTCCCGCTGGTCGAGCCCTGCCTGACCCATGTCGCCCGCCTGCCCTACCGGCGGGTGATCGTGTTTCCCTATTTCCTCTTCTCGGGCATCCTGATCGACCGCATCTATGGCTTCACCGACCGTGTCGCTGCCGCCCATCCCGGCATCCAGTGGGTCAAGGCGGGCTATCTCGGCGATCATCCCAAGGTGCTCGAGACCTTTGCCGAACGCGCCACCGAACAGGTGGGCGAGGTGCCGCCGCCGAATTGCGCGATGTGCAAGTACCGCGTGCAGGTCCTGGGCTTCGAGGCCGAGGTCGGCGCGGTGCAGGAAAGCCACCACCACCATGTCGAGGGGCAGGGTGCGAGCGCGCCGGGCGCCAATGTCGCCGACTGCACGCTCTGCGACGACTTCTGCACCGGGCTGTGCCGGCTGGCGCCCGAAAAGCTGGAACCGCATGGCCACGTCAGCCATGTCGCCGATTTGTCGGGCCTGGGCTGGCACGACCATGGCGACGGCCATCTGCATCACCACGGGCCGGGCCATCAGCACGGTCATGCGCACGGGCATGACCACGGGCCCGGGCATGACCACGGGCATGACCACGGCCATGCGCATCCGGCCTATCCGCATGCCGACCATCCGCTTGGTCCGCTGTCGGCGCTGAAGGCGCGCAAGACGTGACGCCTGCGCCCGCAGCAGATTTCGCGGCGGGGGTTTCGCACCCCCGCGCTCCCGCGGCGCATGTCGGCCCGGAAGACAGGTGCATCGACGATGGGGGCCCAGGCCATGCGCCCCTATGAGAAAGACCCCGCCGCGATCTATGCCCAGAGCTTTGCCACCGTCCGGGCCGAGGCGCGGATCGACCGCTTTCCGGCCGATATCCAGGGCCTGATCATCCGCCTTGTCCATGCCTCTGGCATGGTCGAGGTGGCCGACCGGCTGGCCTTTTCGCCCGGCGCGGCGCGGGCGGGGCGCGCGGCGCTCGCCGCCGGGGCGCCGGTCCTGTGCGACTGCGAGATGGTGGCGGCAGGCATCATCCGCCGCGCGCTGCCCGCGGCCAATCCGGTGATCGTCACGCTCAACGACTCCGCGGTGCCGGCCCGCGCCGCCGCCATCGGCAATACCCGATCGGCCGCCGCGGTCGAACTCTGGCGCGACCACATCGCGGGGGCCGTGGTCGCCATCGGCAACGCGCCGACCGCGCTGTTCCATCTGCTCGACCTTATCGACGGCGGCCTGCCGCCGCCTGCGCTGATCCTGGGCTTTCCCGTGGGCTTTGTCGGCGCAGCCGAGGCCAAGGCGGAACTTGCCGCCAATCCCCGCGGCATTCCCTTCGTTGCGCTGCGCGGCCGCAAGGGCGGCTCGGCCATGGCCGCCGCCGCTGTCAACGCGCTTGCGGCCGAGGTGGTGCGTGACTGAGCCCTGGCTGCATGTCGTCGGCATCGGCGAGGACGGTCTCGCGGGCCTGGCCCCGGCCGCCCGCGCCGTGGTCGAGGCGGCCGAGGTCATCGTCGGCGCCGACCGCCACCACCGGCTGACCGCCGCCGTCACGGCCGAGCGGATCGCCTGGCCTTCGCCCTTCGAGGCGATGACCGCGACGCTGCACGGCCTGCGCGGCCGCCGTGCCGTCGTGCTCGTCACAGGCGATCCGCTCTGGTATTCGGCGGGCGCGCTGCTGGCGCGCGCGTTTCCGGGCGGCGAGATCGCGTTCCACCCCGCCGTCTCGGCCTTTCAGCTGGCCGCCTGCCGCATGGGCTGGCCGCTCGCCGGGGTCGAGACGCTGACCGTCCACGGCCGGTCCGCGGCGCAGGTGATCCCCTTCCTCCAGCCCTTTGCGCGGCTTCTGATCCTGGCCAACGGGCCCGGGACGCCCGGCGAGATCGCCGCGATCCTGCGCGCGCGCGGCTATGGCCCGGCGCGGCTGACCGTGCTTTCGGCGCTTGGCGGGCCCGGGGAGGCGCAGATGACCGCCACCGCCGCCGGATGGGAGGGCAGCGCGCCCGCCTTCAACACGGTCGCGGTCGACTGCCTGCCGGGCGCGGATGCGCTGATCCTGCCGCCCGGCCCCGGCCTGCCCGATGACCTGTTCACCGGCGACGGCACGATGACCAAGGCCGAGGTCCGCGCTGTCACCCTGGCGCGGCTGATGCCGATGCGGGGCGCGCTTCTGTGGGATGTCGGCGCGGGCTGCGGGTCGGTCGGGATCGAATGGATGCGGATGGCGCGCGACGCCCGCGCCATCGCCATCGAGCCGCGCGCCGACCGCCGTGCCTTTGCCGCCGCCAATGCCGAGGCGCTGGGCACGCCCGGCCTGCAG
>JBEIDZ010000200.1:0-5778 GCA_040383215.1 Paracoccaceae bacterium
CGCGGAATTCGAAGCGGGCCAGCGCATAGGCGGCGGGACAGCCTAGGCCCACGGCCAGCAGGGTGGTCGCGACGGCGACGATGATCGAATTGACGAGCGAGATGCCGACGCGGTCGACGAAAAGCACTTCGGTATAGTTCGCAAGCGTGGGCGTGAAGAGCCAGGCGGGGGGAGACTGGAGCGCGACGGCCTGGGTCTTGAGGCTGGTCGTGACCATCCAGTAGAAGGGAAAGACGCAGAAGAGGCAGATCAGCGTCAGGAGCACCGCCTGCACGGCAAGGCCGCGGCTGCTGCCCGGTCTGGCATCGGCCGGCATCAGCGCACCTCCCGGTAGAACATGCGGATGTAGAGGCGCGCGAGGACGATGGTGATCGCGAGCAGCACGATCGACTGGGCCGAGGCCATGCCGATGTCGAACTGCCGGTTGCCGACGCGTTCGATCAGGATCGCGATGAATTCGGTCGCATTGCCCGGGCCGCCGCGGGTCATGGTGAAGACCATGTCGAAGAGCTTGAGCGTGTCGGCCGTGCGCAGGATCAGCACGGCAACGAGGCTGGGAATGAGGAAGGGGAGCTGGACGTGGCGCAGGATGGTCCACCAGCTTTTCGTCTCGAGCTGGGCGGCTTCCTCGATTTCGGCGGGGACGGTGGAGAGGCCGGCGAGCAGGACGAGGGCGACGAAGGGTGTCCATTGCCAGACGTCCCAGAAGATGACCCCGACAAAGGCGTTGAAGGGGTCGCCGATGAAGTCGATCGGACCGATGCCGATCCAGCCGAGCATCTGGTTGAAGACGCCGTATTTCTGGTTCATCGTGACCTGCGCCAGCAGGCCGACGACGGCATAGGTCGTCGCCATCGGCAGCACCAGCATGAGCCGTGTCAGCGTCTTGAAGAGGCCGAGACCGGGCCGGTGGAGCAGGAGCGCGATGGTCAGCCCGAGCGCGATCTGGATCGGCACCGAGATCGCAAAGAGCGTTGCCGTCCGCCCCATGGCCGCCCAGAACGTTCCGTCTGTCAGGACCGTGGCATAGTTGTCGAGACCGACGAACTTCTGGCGGTTGACCTTGGTCAGGTTGAAGTCGTGGAAGCTTTTCCAGACCGCATAGAGCAGCGGCACGATGCCGACGAGAAGCAGCGCGAGCACGGACGGGCCGAGGAAGGCAAGGATGGTCCGACGGGGGACACGGGCCGTCATGGGCGGGGCTCTGCTGGCGGTTTCCGGAGTGTCCGCAGGCCCCCTGTGCGGAGGGCCTGCGGCGGGATGCGGTTCCAGGATTGGCGGCCTTACTGGGCCAGAGGCTTGTCGCCGCTGTAGTAGCCGGCTTCCTCGAGGATGGCCTCCATGCGGGTGCCGATCTCGCGGGCGCCGTCCTCGATGCTGACCTCGCCCAGCATCATCTTGGTGCCCCATTCCTGCACGATCTCGGTGATCTCGGGCCATTCGGCGAAACGGGGCCGGAATTCGGGCACGCCGTCCTGCCAGCTTTCGACCAGCGCGTTCACGAACGGAAACTCGTCGGCGATGCCGGGGGTCTGATAGACCGACTGACGGGCGGGCACGCCGCCCTTGCGCAGATAGGTCTCGGCATTGGCCTTGGACGTCGCCCACTGGATGAAGAGCCAGGCGGCGGCGCGTTCGGCCTCGTCGGCCTGCTCGGCCACGGCGAGGCTGAAGCCGCCGAGCGCGGGCTTGCGGCCGGCGGGGCCCATCGGTTCGGGCGCGATGGCAAGGCAGTCGCCCAGCGTCGAGGTTTCGGGATTGGCCAGCGTCGAGTAGAAGGCCGACCATTCGGTGATCATCGCGACATCGCCCTGGGCGAGCGCGTTCACCGTCTCGGCATGGTCATAGGCCACGATGCCGTCGGGCATGTAGGCCATCAGGTCCTGGCGGAACTGGAGACCGGCCTGGCTTTCGGGCGAGTTCAGGTTCGAGCGGAAGTTTGCGTCCAGGAAGGACCCGCCGAAGGGCCAGAGCACGCGGGCGAAGCTGTCGGCCGACTGCGTTTCGTTGCGCTTGGACTGCAGCGCGAAGGCGTATTTGCCGTCCTTGGTGAGCGCCGGGCCGTAGACGTCCTTGAGCTCCTGCCAGGTGGCGGGCGGGCCGTCGAAGCCGGCCTCTTCGAGCATGCAGCGGTTGTAGAACATCAGGCCCGAATAGTTGTCGAGCGGCAGGCCGTAGGTCACGCCGTTCCAGGCGCCGAAGGCGTTCAGCACCAGGGGGAAGAAGTCGGCGATGTCGAGATCGGGATCGGCCAGGTCCGGGTTCGACGTGAATTCGTCGATCGGGACGATCCAGCCGTTTTCGGCGAAGTTGCCGATCCAGACGAGGTCGATCAGGGCGATGTCGAGGTCACCGCCGGCGACGAAGTCGCGCACCTGTTCGCCGAGCGCGTTTTCATAGGGCATCGTGGTGATGTTGATCTTGATGCCCGTCGCGGCCTCGAATTCGGGCAGCATCTCGCGGATCGCGGCATAGCCGGGCCGGTCGAGAAACACCACGTTGACCTCGGTGCCGGCATAGGGCGCGGCCGCTTCTTCGAGCGACCAGGCCTGGGCCTGCGATGCTGCCGCGACGGCAGCAAGGGCGAGCGCGCTCGCCATAGGTTTCAGCTTCATGTTTGTCCTCCCGTGAGTCGCGATACGAAGCGGTTGACATGCATTTGTATCGGCCCTCATAAAAATGTATAGCTGCGCGGCCAAGTCAACGGGAATCTGACGGGTGGCGGCGGGGAGGAGCAAGATGGCCGAGGTCCGACTTGACGGGGTCACGAAATCCTATGGCGCGGTGCGCGCGCTGACGGATGTCACGCTGGACATTGCCGACGGGGAGTTTGCGGTCTTTGTCGGGCCGTCGGGCTGCGGGAAGTCGACGCTGCTGCGGGCGATTGCGGGGCTGGAGGGCATTTCGGCGGGGCGGATCGCGATCGGCGGGGCGGATGTGACGGATGTCGCACCCTCGGAGCGGGGCGTGTCGATGGTGTTTCAGTCCTATGCGCTCTACCCCCACATGACGGTGCGGGAGAACATGGATTTCGGGATGAAGATCAACGGGATGGCCGCAAGGGACAGGACCGCGCGCATCGCGGAAGCAGCCCGCGTGCTGCAGCTTGGCGACTATCTGGACCGCAAGCCGTCGCAATTGTCGGGCGGCCAGCGGCAGCGGGTGGCGATCGGGCGGGCGATCGTGAAGCAACCCAAGGTGTTCCTGTTCGACGAACCGCTGTCGAACCTTGATGCCAAGCTCAGGGTGCAGATGTGGGTAGAACTCGAATCGCTGCACAGCCAGCTGGGTGCGACGATGATCTATGTCACCCATGACCAGGTCGAGGCGATGACCATGGCCGACAAGATCGTGGTGCTGAACGGCGGCCGGATCGAACAGGTGGGGACGCCGATGGACCTTTATCACCGGCCGGCGGGCGAGTTCGTGGCGGGCTTCATCGGGGCGCCGGCGATGAATTTCCTGGATGTCGAGACGCAGGAGGGTGCCGTGCGCCATGCGGGTGCGGCCCTTGGTGGCATCGTGCCCCTGACAGGCGCCGTACGGCTTGGCATCAGGCCGGAGCATCTGGTCATCACCGATGAGGGAGCCGGTGACATGGATGTGCGCGTCGACCTGCGCGAATCGCTGGGTGGAGACAGCTATCTTTATGTCTCGACCCCCGGCGGGGTGCGGATGGTGGTGCGGGCCGATGGCGATACGGACCTTGCGGCGGGCGCGCGCATCGGGCTGAGGCTGCCGGCGGCGCGGGTGCATCTGTTCGGCGCGAACGGGCGGACCCTGCGGTCTGGAACGGGGGCGGCATGAGCCGGCCCGATGATCTGATCGGCCGGGCTGTTGCACGGTCGGCCCATGTGGCCGAGGTGCTGATCGGTCGTGGTGTGGTGCATGCGGCGGGCGCTGCCTATGGGCGGCATCTGAGCGGGCCGGCGGTGATCTTTGCCGATGCGCGGGGATGGGCGGCGGCCGGGCCGGCGGTGGAGGCGGCTTTCGGCAGGGCCGGCATCCCGGTTCGTGCGCATGTGATTGCGGCCCTGCCCCGGCCGAAGCCGACGGTCGAGCTTGCCCGCGCCTTTGGCGCCGTGCTGGCCCCGGGCGAGACCCCCGTTGCCGTCGGTTCGGGGGTGATGAACGATGTGGTCAAGCATGCCGCCTTTACGGCGGGGCTGCCCTATCTGTGCGTGGCGACCGCGGCGTCGATGGATGGCTATACATCGGGCGGAGCGCCGCTGTCCGAGGGGGGGTTCAAGAAGACGATCCCCTGCCGCCCCGCGCGCGTCGTGGTGGGCGATCTGGACGTGATTGCCGCCGCGCCGCCGGAGATGACGGGCTGGGGGTACGGCGATCTGGCGGGCAAGGTGCCGGCCGGGGGCGACTGGATCATCGCCGATGCGCTGGGCATCGAGCCGATCGACGATGTCGCCTGGCCGATGGTGCAGGACGGGCTGGAGGGCTGGCTGTCGGCGCCGGACAGGATCGCCTCCGGTGACCCCGGCGCGGTGGAAGGGCTGTTCCGCGGTCTGGTGCTGGTCGGGCTGGCGATGGAGGCGCACGGGAGTTCGCGCCCGGCCTCGGGTGCCGATCACCAGATTGCGCATCTGTGGGAGATGCAGGACCTGCGGCACCGGGGCGAGAGGGTCAGCCACGGCGCCTGTGTCGCGGTCGGGGCGGTCGCATCGCTGCGCCTGTTCGACTGGCTCTTGCGGCAGGATCTCGGGCGGATCGAGCCGGCGGCCGTGGCTGCGGCGGCGCCGACCTGGGACGCGAAGACGCGCGAGATCGGGGAGCTGCTGGGCGAGGGGGGGATCGCCTCGCGTGCGGTCGAGGAAACGGCGGCCAAGCATGTGGAGGGGGCGGTGCTGGTGCAGCGGCTGGAGCATCTTCGCGCGCTCTGGCCTGATCTGGCGCGGCGCCTGTCGGGCCGGCTTTGGCCGGCGGACCGGATGGTGGCGCATCTGCATACGGCCGGAGCGCCGGCGGACCCGGCCGAAATCGGGCTCGGGATGGCCGATCTGCGGCGCGCCGTGCTGGCTGCGCGGTTCCTGCGCAGCCGGTATACGGTGCTCGATCTTCTTGAGGAATGCGGTCTTCTGCAGCGCGCCGTGGCCGAGGCGCTGTCGGACAGGCAGCAGGCAAAGGTGGCGGAATGACCGATCTGGCAAGGCTGGCGGCGGGGGCCGCCGAGGAGATTCGCGCGGCGACGGCCGGTGTGGACCCGGCGCAGATGGAGGCGCTGATCGCCGCGCTGGCAGGGGCGCGACGGATCGCCCTGCATGGCGTCGGGCGCGAGGGGCTGATGATGCGGGCGCTGGCGATGCGGCTTTATCACATGGGGCTGGATGCGCATGTGGTGGGCGACATGTCCTGTCCGCCGGTCGGGACCGGCGACCTTCTGCTGGTCAGTGCAGGTCCCGGCAGTTTTTCCACCGTCAACGGATTGATCGGCGTGGCGCATGCAGCGGGTGCCCGCGTCGCCTGCGTCACCGCCCAGCCGCAGGGCATGGCGCCGCAATCCGCCGACCTTGTCCTGCACATTCCTGCCCAGACCATGGCAAGCGATCAGGGCAAGGCGGCCACCTCTGTTCTGCCGATGGGGTCACTTTTTGAAGGCGCGCAGTATCTGGCCTTCGAACTTCTGATCCTGGGGCTGCGTGATCATCTTGGCGTGCCGCCCGAAGCCATGCGCGCGCGTCACACCAATCTGGAGTAGGCCCATGTCCTGGCAGGACCGCTTTTCGCTCAGGGGCCGCAAGGCGCTTGTCACCGGGGCCTCGAAAG
>JBEIDZ010000201.1:0-5775 GCA_040383215.1 Paracoccaceae bacterium
GGGGAGCGGGCGGGGGTATCCACGGGGAGCGGGCGGGGGGATCCACGGGGAGCGGGCGGGGGGATCCACGGGGAAAGGGCGGGGGTCTCCAGGGGGAGAGGGCGGGAGTATCCGCGGGGCGGGGGCGGGGGGGTCCTCTGGCGGCGGGGGGCAGCGCCCCCCTGCCACCTCTCCGTCAGGACCCCGCGCCCTCGTACCAGGTGCGGATCAGGGCCCTGCTCTCGTCGTCCATGTAATTCGCGACCCCCGGCGGCATCGCATGGCTCACCCCCGCCTGCAGCCAGATCTCGCGCGCATGATGCGCGATCTGCGCCGGCGTCTCCAGCATCACGCCCTTCGGCGGCAGCGCCAGCGACCCCCATCCCGGCTCGGCCGCATGGCACATCGAACAATTGCCCAGCACGATGTCGGTGACCTCGTCGAACCCCTCCGCCGCGGCAAAGACCGCCGCCCCCGGCGCCATCGCCGCCTCATCGGCCTCTGCCACCACCGCCGCCGGCCATGACAGCCACATGATCGCGGCAAAGATCGCCCCCGTCGCCGGCACCGTCCACCAGGGCCGCCCCTTGCGCGCATGGCCCTGGTTGAACCAGTGCCGGATCGTCACCCCCATCAGGAACACCAGCGCCGCGATCAGCCAGTTCCATGCGCTCGCAAAGGCCAGCGGATAATGGTTCGACAGCATGAGAAAGATCACCGGCAGCGTCAGATAATTGTTGTGCGTCGACCGCTGCTTGGCGATCTTGCCGTATTTCGCCTCCGGCCGCCGCCCCGCCCGCAGATCCGCCACTACGATCCGCTGGTTCGGCATGATCACGAAGAACACGTTCGCCGTCATGATCGTCGCCGTGAACGCCCCCAGATGCAGAAGCGCCGCCCGCCCGGTAAAGACCTGCGCATAGAACCAGGCCATGGCCACGATCACCCCGAACAGCGCAGCCATCAGCACCGTCTGGTCGGCCTCCACAAAGACCTTGCAGAGCGTGGTATAGACCAGCCAGCCAAAGACGAGCGAGCCCATCGAGATCAGCACCCCCTGCCAGACCGGAATGTCGAGCACGTTGGGATCGATCAGGAAAATCTCCCCGCCAAGATAATAGACCAGGACAAGCAGCGCAAAGCCCGACATCCAGGTCCAGTAGCTCTCCCACTTGAACCAGATCAGGTCCGCGGGCAGCCGCTCGGGCGCGACCAGGTATTTCTGCACATGGTAGAAGCCGCCGCCATGCACCTGCCATTCCTCGCCATCCGCCCCGCTCGCCAGGTTGCGGTCCCGGTGCAGGCCCAGGTCAAGCGCGATGAAATAGAAGGACGAGCCGATCCAGGCGATCGCGGTGATGACATGCAGCCAGCGCACCGCGAATTCGGCCCAGGCCAGCAGGATCGCGGTCTCCATCATCGTCCCCCCTCTCGGTCTGCACGATCCGACCCGCATTCGCGCCCGAGGTCAAGCCACGCTCACCCGCGGCCCTCCGCAGATAGCCTCGCCCCCGGACGCCCCGCCTCGTAGGGTGGGTGAAACCCACGCGCCCTCTCCGCAAACCTGCCCCCTCCCCCCCGCGCCCGGCCCGCACCCAGCGGGGTGCCAGCAGCACCCCGCGCGGGCCGACCGCCTGAGCGCAAGCGCAGGGGATACGGCTCTCCGCCACGCCTACGGCGCCAAATCCTGCGGCTCTCATCCCCGTGCCGTAGGGTGGGTGAAACCCACGCGCCCTCTCCGCAAACCTGCGTCCCTCCACCCCGCACCCCGGCCCGCACCTTGCGACGTGCCGGTGGCACGTCGCGCGGGCCGACGGCCGAAGGCGCAAGCCGCAGGCCGTAGGGCTCTCCGCCCGACCGACAGTGCCAAATACTGCCGTGCCCGCCCGGCGGGTCAGCGAAGCGCACCCGCCCCCCGCAGGACGGGAGCTGGCCAGGATTTTGTCATACCGCCAAAATCCTGCGGCTCTGCCTCCCCTGCGCTACGCTTCACGCCTCCGCCATGTGGCAGACGCACCCCCTCCACCCCACACCCCGGCCCGCATCTTGCGACGGGCCATCGGCACATCGCGCGGGCCGACAGCCGAAGGCGCCAAGCCGCAGGCCACAGGGCTCTCCGCTTGGCCGAGACCGCCAAATCCTGCGGCTCTTGATCCCCCTTCCCCAGGTCGGATGAACCCCACGCGCCCTCTCCGCAAACCTGCACCCCTCCACCCCAGGTCCCGGCCCGCACCCAGCGACGTGCCGGCGGCACGTCGCGCGGGCCAATCGCCGGAGCGCAAGCGCAGGCGACAGGGCTCTCCGCCCGACCGACAGTGCCAAATCCTGCCGCGCCCGCCCGGCGGGTGCGCCGAAGGCGTGCCCGACCCCCGCAGGGCGGGCACGGCAGGATTTTGTCATACCGCCAAAATCCTGTGGCTCTGACCCATGATCGCCAGAATGCGCGAAACCCTTCCGCACATACCCCGCCGCGCGGTTTACCTTCGCTCAACCCTCGGCAGACCCAACGCGCGGTCCTGTCACACTCCTCCCCCGCGCGAAAACCGCCCTGTCGCACCAACACAATACCGACGTCATACCGACGTGATACCGAAAGCCGGTTTTCCACTGAATCAACGCGTTAACCCCTGATTCGCCTCACCGGCCGCGCCAGACCGGCGCGCGCTTCTCGGCGAATGCCCGCGCCCCCTCCAGCTGGTCCTCCGACCCGTAAAGCCGGTCCACCGTCGCGAACTGGCGCTTGGTGATCCGGTTCAGTGCATCCTGGAACCGCATCGCCTCGGCCTCCCGCACGATCTCCTTGATCGCGGCATAAACCAGCGGCGGCCCGCTCTCCAGAAGCCGCGCCAGCTCCCAGGCCTTGTCCCTAAGCGCCTCTTGCGGAACGATTTCCCGGACGATCCCCCAATGCTTCGCCTCCTGCGCGTCAAACCACCGCCCGGTCAGCAGAAGGTCCATCGCGACATGATAGGGGATGCGCTTGGGCAGCTTGACCGAGGCCGCATCCGCCACCGTCCCCGACCGGATTTCCGGCAGGGCAAAGGTGGCGCCCTCCGCCGCCAGGATCAGGTCGCAGGACAGCGCCAGCTCAAGCCCCCCGCCGCAGCAGATGCCGTTGACCGCACAGATCACCGGCTTGAAAAGATTGGGCAATTCCTGCAACCCGCCAAACCCGCCGACACCATAATCGCCATCCACCGCATCCCCCGCGGCCGCCGCCTTGAGATCCCAGCCCGGGCAGAAGAACTTCTCCCCCTCCGCCCGCAGGATCGCGACCCGCAGGGTCTCGTCGTCGCGGAAATCCCGCCAGACCAGCCCCATGATCCGGCTTGTCGCAAGGTCGATCGCATTCGCCTTCGGCCGGTCGAGCGTCACCTCCAGCACCGCCCCCTCGCGCCGCGTCCTGACCGGCCCCTCCTCGCGCATCCGCATCGTCATGGCTCCTCCTCCCAGATCACCGCATCCACTGCCACGGCGCCATTTTCCTGCAGGATCAGCGGGTTGATCTCGATCTCCCGCACCGCCCCGTCGCGCTCCATCATCGCCTGCAGCGCCATGACCGCGGCAACCGCCGCCCCCACATCGGCCCGCGGCCGCCCGCGATAGCCGTCCAGCAGCGGCCAGAGCCGCAGCCGCGCGAAGCCCGCTTCCACCTCCCCGGCGGTGACCGGCAGGACCAGCGTCACCGTATCGGCCAGAACCTCCGCCGCGACCCCGCCCATCCCCAGCGTCAGCGTCGCGCCATAGACGGGGTCGCGGCGCAGCCCCACCAGCACCTCCGCGACCGCCCCCGTCACCATCTCCTCGACCAGATAGCCCGACGCCCCCGGCATCTCCGCCTGCCCGTCCAGCGACATGAGCCCCAGCCGCACGGCACCTGCCTCGGTCTTGTGCGGAAAACCCAGTCCCTTCAACGCATAAGGCGGCTCCAGCCCCGAAAGCCGCAGCCCCGGAAGCGCCGCCGCGCTCATCCCCCGCGGCACCGCGACGCCCGCCGCGGCGATCCGCGCCTTGGCCGCATCCTCGCCCAGCATCCGGCGCGGGCCATCCGCCACTGCCGGCCAGGGCCGCCACCCCGGCCGCCCCGGCGCCGTCTGCACCGCCCGCAGTGCCGCCAGCGCGGTCTCGATCCCCATCAGCGGCACGAGCCCCCTGTCGATCATCCGCTCCGCCAGTCCCTCGTCGAAATTCTCCGGCAACGAGGCGACCGGAAAGGCGGGCTTTCCCGTCGCCGCCTGCGCCGCCTCGATCGCCGCCAGCGCCGGATCATAGGAGGACGGGTCGCACCGGTCCGCCCGTGGCGGGTCGATGACAAAGATGCCGGCGTCATAGCCCCCGAGCATCGTGGCAAAGACATCCGTCGTCCGCGGCCCGTCACCCCAGATGAAGGTGTGATAATCCAGCGGGTTGGCAATCGCGACCAGCGGCCCGAGGATGGCGCCCAGCCGCTCGGCCTGCGCGGCCGACGGCGGCGGAAAGACGATCCCCCGCGCCGCGCCCAGGTCCGCAACCAGCCCCGCCTCCCCGCCCGAACAGGACAGCGAACAGAGCCGCCGCCCGATCCGCGGCCCGTGGACATGCAGGATTTTCAGCGCCTCGACCAGTTCCGCCGGCGTGGCAACCTCCGCCACCCCGCATTGCGCCAGATAGGCCGCCGAGGCCGCGCCCCCCCCGGCCAGCGAGGCGGTATGCGACTGCGCCGCCGTGCGCGAGGCCTCGGTCTTGCCCGACTTGATCGCGACGATCCCCTTGCCCGCCGCCCGCGCCGCCCCGGCAAGCGCGGCAAAGGCCGCGGCATCGCCAACCCCCTCGACATAAAGCCCCAGCGCCGTCACCCTGTCGTCCGCCAGCAGCGCGCCTGCGAATTCCGCCAGCCCCACCTGCGCGGCATTACCAAGGCAGGCCACATAGGCCACCGGCAGGCCGCGGGCCTGCATCGTCAGGTTGATGACGATGTTGGAGGATTGCGACAGAAGCGCCACCCCCCGCCCGACCCGCCGCCCGCCATGCTGATCGGGCCAAAGGAGTGCCCCGTCGAGGTAGTTGATCACGCCATAGCAGTTCGGCCCGAGGATCGGCATCGCCCCCGCCGCGGCGACCAGCCGCGCCTGCAAGTCCGCCTCCCCCGCCTCCTCCCAGCCCGAGGCGAAAAGCGAGGCCCCCCCCGCCCCCATGGCAGCAAGCTCGGCCACGACGTCGAGCGTCGCATGCCGGTTGACGCCGACAAAGACCGCATCCGGCACGCCCGGAAGCGCGGCCAGCGACGGAAAGGCCGGCACGCCCGCGACCTCGCTCCGGGTCGGATGCACCGGCCAGACCGGCCCGGAAAAGCCCATCCGGCGGCACTGCTCGACCACGTTGACCGCCCAGCCGCCGCCCAGGACGGCAATCGACCGCGGTCGCAACAGGCGCGACAGGTCCCTCATCCTCGGCCCGCCCCCCGTGATGCCGACGGCGCGGGGGGCTCTGCCCTCCGCACCCCCCGGGATATTTGAGGACAAAGAATGAAAACACCCCACCCCCTTTCGAGGGGCAGGGTGCCATTCTCCGTCGCGGTCATCGGCGTCCCCGCCTGTACCGCAAGCCGAGATTCGACGATCATGGTAAACCCGAGGTTAACCGGCGCGCGCCCCTGCCCCATTTTCTGTCCCCAAATATCCTCGGGGGGCGCGGGGGGGCGACACCCCCCCCCCCCAGCCCCCCACACCCCCCCCCCCCCCCCCCGCGCGCGAGGACCCCCCCCCACCAAGCCCACGCCCAGGGGTGGCGGGCGGGCCCGCGGGGGCCCCCCCCCCC
>JBEIDZ010000202.1:0-5750 GCA_040383215.1 Paracoccaceae bacterium
ACTCCACCGCCACCATGAAACCAGGGCCGCGGATGTCGGCGATCTGCGGGGTGCTGTCGCGCAACCCCTCCAGCCGCTGCCGCAGGCGCGAGCCCAGCGCATTGGCCCGCGCGCACAGCCCCTCTTCCTCGATCACGTCCAGCACGGCATGGGCGGCCGCGATGCCCAGTGGATTGCCGCCATAGGTCCCGCCCAGCCCCCCGGGATGCGCCGCATCCACGACCGAGGCGCGGCCGGTCAGCGCCGCCAGCGGCAGCCCGCCCGCCAGCCCCTTGGCCATGCAGGTGATGTCGGCCGCCACATCGTAATGCTCCATCGCGAAAAGCTTGCCGGTCCGGGCAAAGCCCGTCTGCACCTCGTCGGCGATGAAGACCGCGCCGATCTCGTCGCACAGCTTGCGCAGTTCGCGCATCAGGTCGGCGGGCGCGGGATAAAAGCCACCCTCGCCCTGCACGGGTTCGATGATGATCGCGGCTACCCGCGCGGGGTCGAGGTCGGCCTTGAAGAGCGCCTTGATCCCGGCCATCGACCCGGCCGTGTCCGACCCGTGCAACGGAATCGGAAAGGGCACGTGAAACACGTCCGGCATCATTGTGCCGAAGCCCTGCTTGTAGGGCTGGACCTTGCCGGTCAGCGTCATCCCCATGAAGGTCCGCCCGTGGAAGGCGCCGCCGAAGGCGATCACGGCATTCCGCCCGGTCGCGATGCGAGCGATCTTGACCGCATTCTCCACCGCCTCGGCGCCGGTCGTGACAAACACGGTCCGCTTCTCGAAATCCCCAGGGACCAGCGCATTCAGCCGCTCGCCCAGATGGATGTAGTTCTCGTAAGGGAGAACCTGATGGCAAGTATGTGTAAAGCTGTGCAGCTGCTTTTCCACCGCCGCGATGACCCTGGGGTGCCGGTGTCCGGTGTTCACCACCGCAATGCCGGCGGCAAAGTCGATGTAGCGGTTGCCCTCCACATCCCAGACCTCGGCATTCAGCGCCCGGTCGACATAGACCTGCGTCTGCATCCCCACACCCCGGGCGATCGAGGTCTTGCGGCGTTCGGCGATTTCGGCGTTCAGCATGTCCGGCTTCCGGTTTCGGGGTGGGCATAGAGCCCTGTCCGGTGCAGGATAGACAAAGTTGCCGCCCTCCGCAAAGGGGACGGCCCCCCCGCTCGCGCCCTCTTGTCACGCCGGGCCTGGCGCAGCGGTCCTTCAGTCCTCCTTGCCCCATTCGGCCGCCTGCATCTCGTTCAGGCGCGATACCGTCCTGCCAAAGTCGAAGACGCCCTCGCCTTCCAGATACAGCATCTCGGGCCGGGCGGCCGCCGAACAGATCACCCTCACCTTTGCCTCGTAAAGCGCATCAATCAGCGTCACGAATCGTCGCGCCTCGTTATAGTTCTCGGCCGACAGCAGCGGGATGTCGTCGATCACAAGCACCCGCGCCGCACTGGCCAGAGCCAGATAGTCGGCCGGCCCCAGAGGCCGCCCGCACAGATCATAGAACGACGCCCGTGCAACACCGTTGTGAAAGGCCGGTATCTCCACCTCCCGGCCATGAACCCGCATGACCAGCGGCCGGGCCTCGCCATGCGTCAGCCGGTCGAAGACGCGGTCCATCGCCTCACGCGCCAAAGCATCGACCGGCGTGAAATAGCTCTGCTCGCCCCGCAGCCGCCCCTTGCGGTGATCCGTGCCGCCGGCCAGTTCGACGACCTGCAATCGCTCTTCCAGCATCGCGATGAAGGGCAGGAACAGCGCTCGGTTCAGCCCGTCCTCGTATAGCCCCGCAGGCGGGCGATTCGATGTTGTGACGACGGTGATCCCGGCGGCAAAGAGCCGCTCGAACAGACGCCCGACGATCATCGCATCGGCGATATCGGTGATCTGCATCTCGTCAAAGGCCAGAAAGCGCACCTCGCGGATGATCTCCTCCGCCACCGGAGCAGTGACATCCTCCGCACCCCGCGCCCGCGCCCGGTTCATCCCGGCATGAGTCCACTGCATGAAGGCATGGAAATGCCGCCGCCATTTCGGCACTGTGACCGTCTCGGTCAGCAGGTCCATCAGCATCGACTTGCCCCGCCCGACGCCACCCCAGAGGTAGAGCCCCCGCACCGGCTCGGCCGTGCGGCGGAAAAGCCCTCGCCGGACAGGATGCTCCAGCTGGTCCCGGATCGTGTCGAGCAGCGGCAGGATCGCCTCCTGCGCCGCATCGCGCTCGATCATGCCAGAGGCGACGCGGGCCTCATACAGTTCTTGCACCGTTGTCATGGCCCAAGGCTTAGCGCGCCCCATCCCGTCGCGGAAGTCGCGTCGTCTCCTCCACGATCGCCGTGCAACGGGACGAGCGGCGCGGGTGAGCGATTGACACGGCCTTTCGCCCGGCCGACACAAGGTCCATGACCCGCCCGGCGCCCCTTGTGACCCCCGTCCTGATCGCTGGCTGCATCATCATACTGGTCAGCTTTGCCGTCCGCGCCACCTTCGGCATCTTCCAGATCCCCGTGGCCGAGGAATTCGGCTGGGCCCGCGCCGAGTTTTCGCTCGCCATCGCGATCCAGAACCTCGCCTGGGGGATCGGGCAGCCGATCTTCGGCGCGCTCGCCGAAAAGCTGGGCGACCGCAAGGCGATCGTCGTGGGTGCGCTGCTCTATGCCGTGGGCCTTGTCCTGTCGGCCGGGGCGGTCACGCCGCTCGCCCATCAGATGCTCAACTTCGCCATCGGCTTCGGCATCGCGGGCACGGGCTTCGGTGTCATCCTCGCCATCGTCGGCCGCGCCGCCCACCCCGACAGGCGGTCCATGTCGCTCGCCATCGCCACCGCGGCAGGCTCTGCCGGGCAGGTGATCGGTCCGCCCGTAGCCGAGGCGCTGCTCTCCGTCATGGTCTGGCAATCCGTCTTCGTCGTCTTTGCCGGCGCGATCCTGGCGTCGCTCCTCGTCCTGCCGATGATGCAGAGCCCCCCACCGGCGTCGAAGGCCGCCCTGGGCCAATCGATGGGCGACAGCCTGCTCGGCGCCTTCCGCGACCCGAATTACGCGCTCATCTTCATCGGCTTCTTCTCCTGCGGCTATCAGCTCGGCTTTCTGACTGCCCATTTCCCCGCCTTCGTCACCGAAATGTGCGGCCCCATCGCGTCGGGCAGCCTGCTGGCCGGCATGGGCGTGACCACGACCAGCGCGCTTGGCGCCGTCGCCATCTCGGTCATAGGCCTGATGAACATCGCGGGCACCCTTACCGCCGGCTGGGCCGGACAGCGCTGGCCGAAAAAGAACCTGCTGGCAAGCATCTATCTCGGGCGCACGCTGATTTCGGCCTGGTTCATCCTCACGCCGATGACCCCGGCCACGGTGCTGATCTTTTCCGCCGTCATGGGCGCGCTCTGGCTGGCGACCGTCCGCTGACCTCGGGGCTGATCGCCCATCTCTATGGCGTCCGTTTCATGGGCACGCTCTATGGAATCGTCTTCTTCTCGCACCAGCTTGGCGCCTTCATCGGCGTCTGGCTCGGCGGGCGGCTCTATGACGCCTATGGCAGTTATACTGCAGTCTGGTGGATCGGCATCGGGGTCGGCCTGCTCAGCGCCGTGGTCCACCTGCCTATCCGGGAACGCCAGGGCGCGCCCGCCGCGGCCTGACCTGACCGGATTGCCTCTGGACCCCGCCCCTGCGATGCGGCATCGCGAAAACGACCAGTCAAGGGATGAATTCGTGACCCATCAGCCGGGCTTTCTGTCGCGCCTGTTCATCTCCGGCTCGCTGGCCTTCATCCTCATCGGCATCGTCGGTTCGCTTTATGGCGTGGCGCTTCCCGGCTTCAGCCGCGCCTATGGCCTCGCCGTAGGCGCCGCGGGGCTGAGCGTGACCACCCTGGCGCTGGGCGCCGTGGCGGCCGTACTGGCCGCCACGCTCGGCCTGCCGGGTCTGGGTGCGCGCACCGCCACCACGCTCATCGCCGCCGGCGCCGCGGGGATCGCGCTGATGCCCGGCTGGCCGCTGACGCTCACCGCCAGCAGTATCGTCGGCGCAGGCTTTGGCCTGATCACGACCGAGGTGAATCGCAGCTTCCTGTCCGGTTTCGGGCCGCGCGGGCCCGGGATGGTCGGTCTCGTAAACGGGATCTCGGGCGCCGGGCTCATCGCCGGGCCACTTCTTTATGTCTGGTCGGGTGCCAATATCGCGCTCCTTTACGGCACCATGGCGCTTCTCTCGGGCGCACTCGTCTTCACCTTCGCCAGCGCTGGGTCCGCACCACCCGGCGGCCCCTTTCCCACACTGCTGACCTGGCGGGCCGGGGTCCTTTTGCTCAACCACGTCGCCGTCTGCCTCGAAGCCTCGCTCGCCGGCCTTGGCGTGACCGCGCTCATCGCCTCCGGCTGGACCGAAGACAGCGCGGCCACCCTCTCGGCGGCCTTCTTCGCCGCTTTCCTTCTGGCGAGGGTCGCGCTCTACTGGATCACCCGCTACATCGCGGCTGATCTCCTCTTCCTGATCGCCGCAATCGGGACGGGGCTTTCCGCCGGTGTGGCCGCCGCTGGCTTTCAGACCATCGGCCTTGTCGCGACCGGCGGCTTTGTCGGGCTCTCCTTCCCGGCCTTCTACGTCTGGGCCGCCGGCCTCCTGGGCGAGGATTCGCGGACCTCGGCCGCCATCCTGCTCTCGGGCCTGGCGGGCATGGCCCTCGGCCCCTTCGTCGTCGGGTCAATCCTGCGGGTGACCGGGTCAGAGGCGCTCTTTGCCGTCATCGCCATCGCGGCCGGCACGCTCTCTCTGGCCATTCTGGCAAGCATCGGCCCGGCCCGGCGTACCACCCGCGGCCCCTTCGCACAGGCCTGACGCTTTCCTGCGCCGCCACGCGACTTAGGTTAAACTGCATGCTCCTCTCCGTGCGCGACCTTGCCAAATCCTATCCCGGCCCCGATGGCACGGTGCCCGTGCTGTCGGGCGTCTCCTTCGACCTTGCGAAAGGCGAGACGCTCGCCCTCACCGGCGACTCAGGCAGCGGCAAAAGCACGCTGCTCCACCTCGTGGCCGGGCTCGACACGGCCGATGCAGGCACGATCCACCTCGCCGGGCAGGAGGTCACCACGCTGGACGACACCGGCCGCGCCACGCTGCGCCGTTGCACGGTGGGCCTAGTCTTCCAGCAGTTCAACCTGATCCCGTCGCTTGATGTGGCCGCCAACATCGCCTTTCACGCCCGCCTCTCGGACAGGCACAACCCGGCCTGGTGCGCAACACTGGCCGACAGGCTGGGTCTTGCCCTGCAGCTGCGCAAATACCCCGAACAGCTCTCGGGCGGCCAGCAGCAGCGCGTCGCCATCGCCCGGACGCTCGCCGTCCGGCCCGCGCTGGTGCTGGCCGACGAACCCACCGGCAACCTGGACGAGGTGAGTGCGGGGAATGTGCTCGACCTGATGCTCGGCCTTGTCGGCGAAACCGGGGCCGGGCTCCTGACGGTCACCCATTCCGCCCGCATCGCCGGGCGGATGATGCGGCGCCTGCACCTGCACTCCGGCAGGGTCTCGGCATGAATCGGACGGCCTTCCTGGCACTTCTATCGCATTGGCGGCGCAATCCGCTTCAGCTCGTGACGCTCGTTGCGGGCCTCGCCCTCGCCACTGCGCTCTGGTCCGGCGTGCAGGCGATCAATGCCGAGGCGCGTGCCAGCTACGACGCCGCCGCCGCGACACTGGGCGAGGGACGCTATGACCAGCTTGTCGCCGCCGCCGGCGGACCAGTGCCCGAATCGCGCT
>JBEIDZ010000203.1:0-5732 GCA_040383215.1 Paracoccaceae bacterium
ATGGCGCTGAACGCGCAGGGGGTGGAGACGGGGGAGGGCCTTTTCCTGCGCGGCGTGACGGCGACGGGGACGGTGGATGTGAAAGGCGCGAAGATCGGCGGGCAGGTGGTCTGCACTGGCGCGACGTTCGACGGGCAGGGGGCCATGGCGCTGAACGCGCAGGCGATGCGTGTGGATGCACTGGTATGGCGCGATGTCAGAGTGACAGGTGGGACCGTGGCGCTCCTTGCAGCTCGGGTTGGTGATCTGGTGGATGACGGACACTGGCCGACGGAGGCGGATACGCTGAACCTCGACGGTTTCGTCTATGTCCGGATCATCGGTGATGCGGCCCCGGTCTCGGCCGAGGGGCGGCGGGTCTGGCTGGAGGCGGGGTCGGTCTGGAAGGGCAAGTTTCGTCCCCAGCCCTATACCCAGCTTGCCCGGGTCCTGCGCGAGATGGGGCATGCCGGCGAGGCGCGGACGGTTGCCTGCTGGCGGGAGGAGAGGCTTCTGGACCAGCGGCGCCGGGAGATTCAGGGTGCCCCGAGGAGCAAGGCCGATGTGGCCCATGGCGGCATCTGGCGTGGCTTCTGGGCCCGGCTGATCGGGTTCTGGTCCTTCGTCCTGCGGATCGTCGCGGGTTACGGGTTCAAGCCGTGGCGGGCGGCCTTCTGTCTGGCCGCGCTCTGGGCGATCGCCGCGGGTCTGGCCGGCCTTGTCTGGCGCGAGGGGTCATTCGCGCCGAATTCGGACGTGATCCTGACCTCGGCGGGGTGGGAGGCGGCGCTGGCCGTCGACTGCTTCCCCGCAGAGACTGCCGCGCCCGACTGCATCCACAACCCCGCAGGCGATTGGTCCAACGACCCCGCGCGGGGGATGGACTGGGACAGCTTCTCGGCCCTGGGGTATGGGATCGACCTTGTCGTGCCGGTGCTCGACCTTGGCCAGACCGCGGCCTGGGCGCCGTCGAAGGACCGCGGCCCGGGCGGGTGGTGGCTCTGGTGGGGACGGTGGGTGCTGCAGGGGACGGGGTGGCTGGTTCTGCTGATCTTTGTGGCGGCGGTGACGGGGATCATGCAGCGCGAGCGGGAATGAGCCGGGCCGGGGCGCTTTCCCCTTTTCGGGAAGGGCGCGGGGAATTAGCGTGACCCTGCAACCAGAGCGGGCGGACCCATGCGGACCATGATCGGGATCATCGGCGGATCGGGCCTCTACGAGATGGAGGGAATCGAGGGCGCCTCCTGGGTGGAGGTTTCCTCGCCCTGGGGGGCGCCGTCGGATGCCTTTCTGGTCGGGCGGCTCGGGGGCGTGCCGGTGGCCTTCCTGCCGCGCCACGGGCGGGGCCATGTCCATTCGCCCACGACCGTGCCCTATCGCGCCAATATCGACGCGATGAAGCGGCTGGGCGTGACCGACCTCGTCTCGGTCAGCGCCTGCGGGAGTTTCCGCGAGGAGATGGCGCCGGGGGATTTCGTCATCGTCGACCAGTTCATTGACCGCACCTTCGCGCGCGCGAAGACGTTTTTCGGCACCGGATGCGTGGCGCATGTGAGCCTTGCCAATCCGACCTGTCCGCGGCTTGGCGCGGCCTGCGCGGTGGCGGCCGAGGCGGCGGGTGTCAGGGTGCATCGCGGCGGCACTTACCTCGCGATGGAGGGGCCGCAATTCTCGACCGTGGCGGAAAGCCGGATGTACCGCGCCTGGGGCTGCGACGTGATCGGGATGACGAACATGCCCGAGGCCAAGCTCGCCCGCGAGGCAGAGCTCTGCTATGCCAGTGTGGCGATGATCACCGATTACGACAGCTGGCACGACGGGCACGGGACGGTGGACATCACCGCGATCCTCGCCACGCTGAAGGGCAATGGCGACCATGCCCGCGCCCTGGTGCGGGCGCTGCCGGCGCTCCTCGGGGCAGAGCGGAACCTCTGCCCGCATGGCTGCGACCGCGCGCTGGACCATGCGGTGATGACGGCGAAGGCGGCGCGCGACCCGGCGGTCGTGGCGCGTCTGGATGCCGTCGCGGGGCGGGTGCTGTGACGGCAGGGGGCAGGCCATGAAGGGCATCAAAGACTATATCCGCACCATCGTGGATTTCCCGCACGAGGGGATCCTCTTTCGCGACGTCACCACGCTCTTTGCCGATGCGCGCGGCTTCCGGATGGCGATCGACCAGCTGCTCACACCCTATGCCGGCATGCGGATCGACAAGGTCGCGGGGCTCGAGGCGCGGGGCTTCATCCTGGGCGGGGCGGTGGCGCACCAGCTGTCGACCGGGTTCGTGCCGATCCGCAAGAAGGGCAAGCTGCCGGGGCGGACGATCGCGCAGGGCTACAGCCTCGAATACGGCGAAGGCGTGATGGAAATCCACGACGACGCCCTTCTCCCCGGCGAGAAGGTGCTGCTCGTGGACGATCTTCTGGCCACGGGGGGTACCGCGGAATCCGGCATCCGCCTGATCGAACGTCTGGGCGCGGCGGTGGTGGGCTGCGCCTTCGTGATCGACCTGCCCGAGCTTGGCGGCCGCCGGCGGCTCGAGGCGCTGGGGATGGATGTCCATACGCTCTGCGCCTTCGAGGGGAAGTGACCGACCTCCCCCCGGGCCCGTCATCCGGGAATGTGCAGACAGACCGCCCCTGCCGTCACAGCCCCAGCATCCGGCGGATCGCGCCCATGTCGCGGCTGCCCCCCGCAAAGTCGTCGAACGCCTTCTCTGTCACCTCGATCAGGTGGCTCGCGATGAACGGCGCGCCCTCGGCCGCGCCCTGCTGGGGCGACTTGATGCAGCATTCCCATTCGAGCACGGCCCAGCTGTCATAGCCGTATTGCGTGAGCCTGGAGAAGATGCCGGCGAAATCAACCTGACCGTCGCCAAGGCTGCGGAAGCGGCCGGCGCGGTTCACCCAGGGCTGGTAGCCGGAATAGACGCCCTGGCGGCCGTCGGGGTTGAATTCGGCATCCTTCACATGGAAGGCGTTGATCCGTTCGTGGTAGATGTCGATGAAGGCGAGGTAGTCGAGCTGCTGCAGCACGAAATGCGACGGGTCATAGTTGATCATCGCCGCGACATGCCCGCCGCAGGCATCGACAAACATCTCGAAGGTGGCGCCGTCAAAGACATCCTCGCCGGGGTGGATCTCGTAGCCGATGCCGACGCCGTTGTCGGCATAGACATCAAGGATCGGGGTCCAGCGGCGGCCAAGCTCGGCAAAGGCTTCCTCGATCAGGCCGGCGGGGCGCTGCGGCCAGGGGTAGAGGAAGGGGAAGGCGAGCGAGCCCGTGAAGCTGACCGAGGCGGTGAGCCCCAGGCGGCGCGAGGCCTGGGCGGCGAGCCGCATCTGGTCCATCGCCCATTCGGTACGGGCGCGGGGATTGCCGTGGACCGCGGCGGGGGCAAAGGCGTCAAAGGCGGTGTCATAGGCCGGGTTGACGGCGACAAGCTGGCCCTGGAGGTGGGTGGACAGCTCGGTGATCGCGACGCCGGCCTCGCCGCAGATGCCCTTGACCTCGTCGGCATAGGTCTGGCTTTCGGCGGCGCGGGCCAGGTCAAACAGGCGCCCGTCCCAGGCAGGAATCTGGACGCCCTTGTAGCCGAGGCCCGCGGCCCAGCGGGCGATGTCAGGGAGCGAGTTGAAGGGCGCGCTATCGCCGGCGAACTGGGCGAGGAAGATGGCGGGTCCCTTGATGCGGGTGGTCATGGCGGCAGGTCCTTGTTGTCGTCGGTGTCGTCGCGGGGCACGTCGAGCCCCTGCAGGGGTGGCAGATGCGGTTCGCGGATCGCCTGGATCGCGGCCCGCGCAAGGAATTCGCCCGCAGTCTTCACGTCCTCGGCCAGGGCGATGATCTCCTTGCGGAAGAGACATAGCAGGGGCATGGCCTCCTTGGCCACGATGTCGATGTCCTGCCCGAGCCGGCGGCCGAGCGATTCGAGCGCGGCGACCGAGGCCATGGTCGAGGCGGTCGAACAGCAGATGATGCCGTCGATCGCGGGGTCCGCCGCGAGATGGGCGGCCATGGCAGCCGTGACCTCGGCCGAGGCGCTGTCGGACGTGATCCCCCGGGCACGGCTGAGGGCGAGGCCCGCGGCGGCGGCGGCACGGGCCGCGCCCTGCCGCGTGTCGCGGCCATAATTCTGGTCGGCCGGCGGGGCGAGCAGCAGGACATGGCGCCGCCCGGCACGGGCGAGGCGGCGGACCGCCAGCGCCGCAAAGGCGGCGTTGTCGTAGTCGAAATAGGGATGGCGGTCGCACCAGTCGTCGCGCCCGTGGGTGGCGAAGGGAAAGCCGCGCTCCATCAGCCAGGCCACGCGGGGGTCGCGCGGCAGCGTCTGGTTGAAGATGACGGCATCGGCCGATCCGGTCTCGACGATGTAGCGGATCGGCTTCATCGGGTCGTCGGAGGGGAAATAGGGCGTGATGACAAGGTGATATGGCGTGCCCTGCAGCGCGCCAGCGACCGAGGAGATGAGCCGCGCGGTGTGGTTCATCACGTCGTGTTCGGTCGAAAGCACGAGCGAGAGCACATTCGTCCGCCCGGTGCGCAGCCGTACGCCCGCGCGGTTGGGGATGTAGCCGATCTCGTCGGCGATGCGGCGGACGCGCTTCTTGGTCTCCTGCCCGATGTCAGGGGCGTCGTTGAGCGCGCGGCTCACGGTCGGCACGGCAAGGCCCGAGAGGCGGGAAATCGTCTTGAGCGTGGGCTTGTCCACCGGCCTGCGCACCGGCCGGAGCGCGGGCGCCGTCAGCTTGGCCGGTCCGGTCCTGGTTCCCACGTCGTCCCCCCGGGGGCCGGGCCCCGTTGCGTTGCGGCGTTCTCCCGCCTCGCGCGGCGCGGCCCGGTGCAGGAACGCACCGGCGCAGGGCAGCCGGGCCCGCGGCGGCAGGAGCATTATGCCTTGCCTGCAGAGACTAAAACGATATAGGAATTTCTACAACGATTTAGAACTCAGGGAGGAGAAAATCGTGAGATTCGCAACCAAGCTGCTCGCGGCGACCGCGATCTGCACCGCCGGCGCGGCGAATGCCATCGAGCTTGAAGTGACGCACTGGTGGACCTCGGGCGGCGAAGCCAATGCCGTGTCCAAGTTCGCCGAGGCCTGGAACGCCACCGGCAATACCTGGCTGGACGGCGCGATCGCGGGCGGCGGCGACACGGCGCGGCCGATCATGATCAGCCGCATCCTGGGCGGCGACCCGATGGATGCCTTCCAGTTCAACCACGGGCGGCAGGCCGAGGAGCTGATCGAGGCGGGCCTGATGCTGGACCTGACCGACGTGGCCGAGGCCGAGGGCTGGAAGAACATCGTCAACCCGTCGAACCTGCTGGATGCCTGCACCTATGAGGGGCGGATCTATTGCGCGCCGGTCAACATCCATTCCTGGCAGTGGATGTGGGTGAGCCACAAGTTCTATGAAGATGCGGGCCTGCCGGTGCCGACCAACTGGACCGAATTCGCCGCCTCGGCCCCCGATCTGGTCGCGCAGGGCAAGCTGCCCCTGGCGATGGGCGGGCAGTCGTGGCAGCAGTCGGGCGCCTTCGGCGTGATGGCGATCGCGGTCGCCGGCAACGACGCATGGCTGGCCGTGAACCGCGACAAGAATGCCGAAGTTGCCGCCGGGCCGGAATACGCCAAGGTGTTCGAGGCGGCGGCACAGGCGCGGGAATGGTCGCGCGGCACCAATGTGCAGGACTGGAACCAGGCCACCAACATGGTGATCACCGGTCAGGCCGGCGCGCAGATCATGGGCGAC
>JBEIDZ010000204.1:0-5730 GCA_040383215.1 Paracoccaceae bacterium
ACGGGTCTCCCCCCCCCCGCTCAGGAGACGGAGCGCAGCCCCATGCCCTCGGGGTCGGTCTCCACCCGGGCGGCCAGATCGCGGGTCCAGGCACTGACCGCCGGCACGCGCTTGCGGTCGATCCGGTGGGCATATTTCCGCGCCACCTCGACGATCTCGTCCAGAAGCCCCTCGGCCAGCGTGGTCGGCTCGAGCCCGAGCGCGAGGAACTGGTCGTTCTTGACGATCAGCTCGTTCTCGTCGGCCTCCTTGCGCGGGTTCGGCAGAAAGGCGACCTGCGCCCCGGTCTTGGCCGCGATCATCTGCGCAAGGTCGCGCACGCGGTGCGTCTCGGTCATCTGGTTGAAGATGCGCACCCGCTCGCCCGCCTTCGGCGCATCGCCCAGCGCCAGTTCGATGCAGCGCACCGAATCGCGGATATGGATGAAGGCGCGCGTCTGCCCGCCCGTCCCGTGCACCGTCAGCGGAAAGTCGATCGCTGCCTGGATCAGGAACCGGTTCAGCACGGTCCCGTAATCGCCGTCATAATCGAACCGGTTGATCAGCTGCACATGCCGCCGGGTCTGGTCCGTATGGGTGCCCCAGACGATGCCCTGATGCAGGTCGGTGATCCGGAGCCCGTCATTCTGGGCATAGAACTGGAACAGGATCTGATCGAGGCTCTTGGTCATGTGATAGACCGACCCCGGACGCGTCGGGTAGAGGATCTGCTGTTCCCGCTTGCCCGCCGGCGTGTCGATCTCGACATCGAGATAGCCTTCCGGGATCGGCGCCCCGATCGAGGAATAGCCATAGACCCCCATCGTGCCAAGATGCACCAGATGCGCGTCGATCCCCGTCTCGACCATCGCGGCCAGCACGTTATGCGTCGCGTTGACGTTGTTGTTGACGGTGTAGACCTTGTGCCGGTCGGTCTTCATCGAATAGGGCGCCGCGCGCTGTTCGGCGAAATGGATGATCGCATCGGGCTGGTTGTCGGCCAGCCAGCCGCGGAAGCGTTCGTATTCGGTGGCCACGTTCAGCAAGTGAAAGTTGAGCTTGCGCCCCGTCACTTCGTGCCAGATGCGGCAGCGTTCCTGGATCGAATCCATCGGCGTCAGCGACTGCACGCCCAGTTCCGCGTCGATCCAGCGGCGCGACAGGTTGTCGATGATGTGAACCTCATGCCCGATGTCGGAGAGGTGAAGACAGGTCGGCCAGCCGACAAAGCCGTCGCCGCCAAGAACCGCAATCCGCATGACTCACTCCCTCCAGCCACCCATCCCTGGCATACGCCATGAATGTGACGTTATCTGATCGGTGCGTCCTGCTGCAAGGCAAGCCCAGTCCCTGAACCTGACCGGACGACGCCACGTTCCCGACGGGGTGCCCCCGGCCAGAGACCGGCCGGGGGGATCAGCGCGCCCGCGCTCAGTCCTTCGAGGCGAGAAGCGCGTTGTGAATGATTGCGCCCAGAGCCGCCCCCACCAGCGGGGCCACCCAGAACACCCAAAGCTGTCCGACCGCGCCCGTCTCGGCAAAGAAGGCCACGGCGGTCGACCGCGCAGGGTTGACCGAGGTGTTCGACACCGGGATCGAGATCAGGTGGATGAGCGTGAGGCCAAGGCCGATGGCGATCGGCGCAAAGCCCGCGGGTGCGCCCTTCGAGGTCGCGCCGAGGATGATCATCAGGAAGGCCGCCGTCAGCACGACTTCCGCCACGATCACCGCAATCATCGAATAGCCGCCCGGCGACAGCTCGCCAAAGCCGTTCGAGGCAAAGCCGCCGGCCGTCCAACCGGGCGCACCCGAGGCGATGAAGAACAGCACCGCCGCCGCGACCAGACCACCCAGAACCTGCGCGATCCAGTAGGGCACAAGCTCGCCCCAGCCGAACCGCCCGGCAACGGCCAGACCCAGCGACACTGCCGGGTTGAAGTGCCCGCCCGAGATATGCCCCACCGCATAGGCCATGGTCAGCACCGTCAGGCCGAAGGCCAGCGAGACGCCGACGAAACCGATGCCAAGCTCGGGATAGCCGGCCGCCAGCACCGCGCTTCCGCAGCCTCCGAAGACCAGCCAGAACGTGCCGAAGAACTCGGCCGCCAACTTGTTCATGATTTTCCACCCTTCTGTCGTTTGTTTTGGTGTTGCCTCCCGCCGACCTTGCGACGGCAGAAGCATAACTGCAATCATCGGCACCTATTGGCTGTGGCGCAATCGGCCTCTGGCACTATATCCGGTGCAGATGACTTTGCGCCACAGACCGATTGCCCGCCAATGCCGGCCCTTGGCCCGGGGCAGTTTACGGTCCGTCCCGGCCGGGCAGCCTGGCTCAGAGGCCACCCATCGCCCGCAGCAGCGCCACGATCTCCTCGACCCCCTTGCCATGGCGCAGGCTGGCAAAGACGAAGGGCCGCCCCTCGCGCATCCGCGCCGCATCCCGCTCCATCACCTCAAGCGAGGCGCCAACATAGGGCGCGAGATCGGTCTTGTTGATGACAAGGATATCCGACCGCCGGATCGCCGGCCCGCCCTTCCGCGGGATCTCCTCCCCCGCCGCCACGTCGATGACATAGATGGTCAGGTCGGCCAGTTCGGGGCTGAACGTGGCCGACAGGTTGTCCCCCCCGCTCTCGATCATCACGAGGTCGAGCCCCGGATGGCGCGCCCGCATCTCGGCCACGGCGGCGAGGTTGATCGAGGCATCCTCCCGGATCGCCGTATGCGGACAGCCGCCCGTCTCGACCCCCATGACCCGGTCGGCGGGCAGGATCTGCATCCGCATCAACGCCTCTGCATCCTCCTGGGTATAGATGTCGTTGGCGATGACGGCGACCGACATCTCGTCCTTCAACCTGCGCGCCAGCGCGGCCGTCAGCGTGGTCTTGCCCGCGCCGACCGGGCCGCCGATGCCAAGCTTCAATGGTCCGTGGGGCGAAGCCATGTCCCGATCTCCTGCCAGGGTCGTCCGCGCCGGGTCATGACCTGAACATCCGCGGCTCCATCTCCTCGTGCCGCATCGCGGCGATGTCCATCGCAAAGGCCGCGCCGCCGATCCCCTCCGGACCGGCCGCCTCCACCGCCTCGGCGACCGCCACGCAGACCGGCGCCAGCCCGGCCAGCACCCGCTGCGCCTCGGTCTGGCCCAGTGGCATCAACCGCTGCGCCGCCTGCACGAGGTTTCCGGCCACGGCCTGAAGATAGAGCGTCGCCACCGTCACTTCCGGCAGCCCCGCCAGCGCCGCCGCCCGCCCGACGGCGACCGGATAGGGCATGTCGGGCAAATCGAACCCCCAGACCGCCCGCGTCACAGCGCCAAAGGCCGCGCCTTGCCCCATCGTCTCGGCCAGCCGCTCGCGCGACGGCGCCAGCGCCGCGGCAAGCGCGGCGATCTCCTCCAGCGCCGCGCCCTCGGCCCGGGCCGCAGCGATCAGCAGGATCGCATCCGTCCGCCCCGCCCCTGCCGTCAGCATGACGCCAAGCCAGTCCGCAAGGCTCTCCGCATCGCACACCGCCCCGTCGCGCACCGCCTGTTCCAGCCCGTGCGACCAGGCAAAGGCCCCCACCGGATAGGCCGGCGACAGCCACTGCGCGACCGTCAGCAGTGCTTCAGCCCGCATCCCGCCCCAGCCCCGCCAGCACATCACCGTCATCCGGGTGCCCATGCGCATGGCCCATGGTCCGACCCTCGCCATAAGCCCCGCCCTCGGGCAGGAAGGGCGCGCGCACATCCCTGACCACCGCGCCCAGTCCCGTCAGCATGCCCCGCAGCACATGATCGCGCCGGATCAGCAGCCGGTCCGGCCCGATCTGGCAGGGCGCATGGCGGTTGCCGATATGCCAGGCCAGGCGGGCAAGATCGCCCGCCACCTCGATCAGGTCCTCCTCGGCCGCAACGACCCCGATCAGCCGCCCGTCATCCAGCAGGAAGGCATCGCCCCCGTTCAGCCCGACCGTCCGCGGCAGGTCGGCCAGGAACGCCTCGCCCCCCTGCGTGACCAGCCGCCGCCGCCGCAGCTGCCGCGCGTCGAAGTCCAGAAGGACCACATCCCCCGGCACGCCCCCGACCGGCGCCCTCAGGATCGCGCGCGCGCAGGCCAGATCCGCCGCCATCGGTCCCGCCCCGTCAGAACAGGAAATAGCGCTGCGCCATCGGCAGCACCTCGGCGGGTGCGCAGGTCAAGAGCACGCCATCCGCCCGCACCTCATAGGTCTCGGGATTGACCTCCACCTTGGGCAGCGCGTCGTTGAGCTTGAGCGACCGCTTCCCGATCCCGCGCGTGTTGACCACGGGCACCGTCTCCTTGGCCAGACCATAGCGCGCCCGCACCCCCTCGGCCTGCGCGGCGGCGCTGACAAAAAGCACCGCCCCCCGCTCGACCGACCGGCCATAGGCGCCCCACATGGGGCGGGAATAGACCGGTTGCGGCGTCGGGATGCTCGCATTCGGATCGCCCATCTGCGCCACCGCGATCGTCCCGCCGATCAGCACCATCTCGGGCTTCACGCCAAAGAAGGCCGGGTTCCACAGCACGAGGTCGGCCCGCTTGCCCGGCTCGACCGACCCCGTCTGATGCGCGATCCCATGCGCGATGGCCGGGTTGACCGTGTATTTCGCCACATAGCGGCGCACCCGCAGATTGTCGTTCGCCCCCTGCTCCTCGGGCAGGCGGCCGCGCTGCACCTTCATCTTGTGGGCCGTCTGCCAGGTGCGGATGATCACCTCGCCCACCCGCCCCATCGCCTGACTGTCGCTGGCGATGATGCTGAAGGCCCCCATGTCGTGCAGGATATCCTCGGCCGCGATCGTCTCGCGCCGGATGCGGCTTTCGGCAAAGGCCACATCCTCGGGGATCGACTTGTCCAGGTGATGGCAGACCATCAGCATATCCAGATGCTCGTCCACCGTGTTGACCGTGAAGGGCCGCGTCGGATTGGTCGATGACGGCAGCACGAATTCCTCGCCGCAGATGCGGATGATGTCAGGCGCATGCCCGCCGCCCGCGCCCTCGGTGTGAAAGGCATGGATCGTCCGCCCCTTCATCGCGGCGACGGTATTCTCGACAAACCCGCTTTCGTTCAGCGTGTCGGTGTGGATCATCACCTGCACATCCATCGCATCGGCCACGCTCAGGCAGCAGTCGATGGCCGCGGGCGTCGTGCCCCAGTCCTCGTGCAGCTTGAGGCACGCCGCCCCCGCCCGCACCTGTTCCTCGAGCGCGGCGGGCAGCGAGGCATTGCCCTTGCCCGCAAACATCAGGTTCATCGGGAATGCATCCGCCGCCTGCAGCATCCGCTCGATATGCCAGGGCCCCGGCGTGCAGGTCGTGGCCAGCGTCCCGTGCGCGGGCCCCGTGCCGCCCCCGATCATGGTCGTCAGTCCCGAATGCAGCGCATCGTCGATCTGCTGGGGGCAGATGAAATGGATATGGCTGTCGATCCCGCCCGCCGTCAGGATCTTGCCCTCCCCCGCAATCGCCTCGGTCCCCGGCCCGATGACGATATCCACCCCGGGCTGCGTATCGGGGTTGCCCGCCTTGCCGATGACCGCGATCCGCCCGCCCTTCAGGCCGACATCGGCCTTGTAGATGCCGGTCCAGTCGAGGATCAGCGCATTGGTGATCACGGTATCGACCGCCCCCTGCGCCCGCGTCAGCTGGGATTGTGCCATCCCGTCACGGATCACCTTGCCGCCGCCGAATTTCACTTCCTCTCCGTAGGTTGTGAAATCTTTTTCAACCTCGATGA